>CAYQXI010000048.1:0-4614 GCA_964421575.1 uncultured Nitrosopumilales archaeon | reverse complement strand
ACCCTAGGTGCATATTATGTGGCTCTAAACCAGTAGCTAAGCGGAGCCTACACTACTTCTTCAAGCTCTCACTATTCTCTGAGCGGTTGAAGGCTTGGCTGGAGGGGAACAAAAATCTTCAGAGCGAGGTTAAGAACTATGTGTTGAGGTGGATAGAGGCTGGGCTCAAAGACTGGGATATTACTCGAGACATAACCTGGGGTGTGCCTATACCCTTAAAGGAGGCTGAGGGCAAAGTTCTATACGGTTGGTTCGATAACCACCTCTGCTACATATCAACTACACTCAAGTACCTTGAAAGCAAGGGTATAGATGGTAAGCGCTTCTGGAACTCAGCCAGAATCTACCACTTTATCGGTAAGGACATCGTCTACCACCACTACCTCTTCTTACCAGCCATGAGAATGGGCTTAGACGAAGAATATGCTCTACCAACAGCCATACCCACAAGAGGACACCTTCTTCTGCAAGGCCAAAAGCTCTCTAAGAGCAGAGGTTGGTACATTAGTTTGAGAGAGTTTCTTGAGCACTTCCCACCAGACTACCTACGTTACTACCTCTCATCCATCACGCCCTACAGCCAAGCCGATGTAAACTTTGACTGGAGAGAGTTCGCAGCAAAGATCAATAACGAGCTTGTAGCCAACATAGGCAACTTCGTGTACCGGGTACTCAGCTTCATATACACAAGGTTTGATGCAACAATACCTAAACCAAAGGATCCCGACGCTTTAGACAAGGAGCTTATCAATAAGGTTAAAGAGACAACGCTGAACGCAGGCACTTACATCGAGAAGAACGAGTTAGATAGGGGCTTAAAAACGATTGTGGAGCTTTCAACCTTCTGTAACCAATATTTTCAAAAAAAGGAGCCTTGGAAACAAGGTGAAAACGCAGCAAACTGCCTATATTACGCAGTCAACGCGACCAGAAGCCTAGCCATCCTCCTACATCCCTACATACCCTACTCAACCGAAGAGCTCTGGAGACAGCTCGCACTACAGGGTAGTGTTGGTGTGCAGCGTTGGGATTCAGCCGGCGATCTTTTACTCGAAGCTGGTCACAAGATTCTGAAGCCTAAAGTTCTGTTCAAGAAGATCTCTGATGAAGAGCTAGAACCATGGTTAGAGAAATTTAAGGGCTTAAAGTCTTCTGGCTAGGGGCTGTTGGATGGCTTGGGCTGGTTAGAGGTTGCTCAAGAAGTCTTGGAGGTATGTACCGAAGCCCAGAGAGCGGTAGGCACGCTTAAACCAGCCGAGCTCGAACAGAAATTAAAGTCAAGAAGATGGAGGTTCGTTCAACCCCTATCAGTAGGAGACGATCTCTCGATCGTACTCAAACTCGATTTTGACCATCTTGATGAGGAGAAACTAAAAGAACTCGTAGAATCTCTCCACCTAAGGTTAGGCTCGATAAGGTTATTCAATCACGTTTTGGTCTCGGAAGGCGGAGGATACTTCGGCATAGGAAAGGGGATGCTTAGAATATCGACGAAGTTTCCTAAAGATAGCCTATTAGAGATCTTAAAGACTTTACTCAGCTAGTTAGCGGTCTGAAACCCTTTTAAACGTCAAGGGAGTATAGTCTGGTAGAGTAAACCTTGGCATCTAAAACCGTGTCCTTTGAGGAGTTCAGCAAGATAGATATGCGTATAGGTCGTATCATCGAAGCTGAGCCAGTACCCAACTCTAAGAAGCTTTTGAAGCTTAAGATCGATCTGGGGGGTGTGGTTAAGCAATCGGTCGCTGGCTTGGGTGATCAGTATAAGCCAGAGGAGTTAAAATCGAAGCTCGTCGCTGTTGTCACAAATCTGGCGCCTAGGAAGATCTTCGGGTTAGAGTCAGAGGTTATGCTGCTGGCGGCGGTCGATGGCGATAAGGTATCAATCCTCCAACCGGATAAGCAGCCTAGAGAAGGCAGCAAAATCACATAAACCCATCTAAAATCTCAACAGCAAAAGCCTCAATATGGATGAGACTATTATGTTAGCGGGCTCCTAACTTGCTCTCGAGTTCCCGCACCCTCGCTTGAAGCGCAACAACCTCCTTCTCTAAATCGAGTCTATCCCTTAACGCATCAAGACGATCATTAACAGCTTTGAACTGCTCATCCATCAGCATCTCCATATCCTCAATTTTTCTATTCACATCGTCAATTCTCTTGTTTACGTCATCGATTCTCTTATTTACGTTCTCGATCCTTTTTGTTTGTGGGTTCAAGCTCTTCTCTAACTATCTTCCTTATTTCTGGTAAATGAGACTCCAAGCGGCTTCTTTAACAGCTTTTGCTATCACATATTTTGCGAAAGTTTTTTCAATATAGATCTTTGGAGGAGACTAAATAACCGGAACTAGATGAGTTCTAACTCTTGTAATTCTGCAGAATCTTTAAGATAAAGTGTTTACGTATGTAAACTGTTGAGCAGAGAGGACGAAGAGAGGAACCTACTAAAGAGGACAGAGCGTTTTATCGAGACTGCAGAATACCAGATGAGCCGAGGCTTTTACGACCTTTGCGGTCTTCAGCCATGAGCAAGCACTCCAACTCTTTCTTAAGGCGAAGCTCTTGGCTAACGGTGTTGACTACCCTAGGACACTAGTGTAAGGGCGCTGCTGGAAGTTTCTCAAGAAGATAAATCTGTGATCGAGCGTATTTTAGATATGTATCTGATGGATCTTGTGTTCTTGAGGATGCGTATATTACGTTGAGGTATGTGATGAGGGAGTTTAAGAAGGAGGAAGCGGAGAGGTTAGCTAGAGTCGTTAGGGAGGTGATGAAAATCTCGCATAGAATTTTGGTGAAGAGAGCGTTGCAGAAGAGGAGGGTATTCAATTCGCTCAAAGAACACCTTGACGTTATAAAGAGGGGCGTTTGTGGGCTTGATCCAGATGCTGAAGTCTACCTTTTCGGTTCTGTTGCTGAGGGTAGAAAGTAACCTATCAAGCGACAGCGATATACTAATAGTAACTAAGGTAGATCCGGCTAAAGTGCATCTGGAGCTTTGGAGGGCTGGTGTGAAAGAGCCTTTTTGAGATCCATGTGCATACAAAGGACGAGGCTACTTTCTATGAAGGGAGGGTGAGACTTAAAGTCTAGCCGATACTAATGTGGTGTAGTAAGATTTATAATTCGTTAGAGTGAGTGCAAGGCTATGACGAAGGAGATACCGTTAGAAGATTACAAGCGTGCATATAGGGAGATGGAGACGGAGGAGGCTAGAAGAGGCTTCATCGCACATCTAGTAGTCTATATTCTGGTCAATATTATGCTTCTCGCTATCAACCTCATCTACGTGCCTCAAGAGATTTGGTTCTTCTACCCGCTCATAGGCTGGGGTATAGGTGTGGCTATGCACTACCTCTTTGGTGTACGTTGGTACGAGAAGACGCTTATAGAGAAAGAGGCTAAGGCAGAGTACCGAGCTAGAAGAGCTGTAATTTAGTAGCCAACAAACCTAAATTTAGACTCAACATACCCTACTGCTGCGTGGGCCGGTCGTCTAGTCTGGTAGGATACCGCTTTGGCAAGCTCGCCCAAAGTGGCGGGGGTCGGGGGTTCAAATCCCCCCCGGTCCACTTGTGGTTAGCGTTCTAAGAATTTGATTAGTTTGTCCAGATTTACGATTAAGTTGGCTAGAGCTTCGAGGGCGGCGACCTCTTGCTTGTTGTGAGCCTCTGCGCTTAATCCTACTACGATTGTGGTTTTTGTTTCTGCTGCTAGTTCAACGAGGTGTCTTAGGAAGGTGTATGCTTTTTCGAACCCTGTTGTGAGTATGAGGTCGGTTAGGTTGTCGAAGATTATTAGAATCGTGTTTGAGGGTTTTAGTTCAGATAAGGCTGCTAACATTTCTGAAGGGTCTCTTATTGAGACATATGACTTGGTCGCTTCTGATGCAGGGCGTCGTGTGAGCGTTAAGTATATGTATTTCACCTCTAATGGTGTTAGCGCCTCTTCTACTACACTACCTATTCTTGTGAAAACGAATATTTCGTAACCTTTTGCTAAAGCCTCTACTGCTAATCTTTTGAGAAACAATGCGAAGGTGGTTGGTGTGGTAAATTTTAGTAAAATAGTCTTCCCAGCGTTTTCTTCTAATGGGCGACCTAATAATAGAGTCGATGCTCTAAGTGTCTCTTCAGTGATAGGCTCTTTTAAGAAAGGTAAGGTTATGGGTTCAGAGGTCAGATCTGCTAAAGCCGTTCGGAGGGTAGAGATTATGCCAAGCTTCGACGCTTTACGCCAGTTTAACTCTAAAACTCTATTAATCTTTCTTACGATAAGGTTCGCAGTTCTAGGCGCGGTGTCTACTATCTGTGAGAGGGTAGATGATATAAAGCTGCTAAAGATGGTTGTGATCTTGATGGCTGGGTCTTGTTTATGCTTCTCTAAACATTTAGTTATTGAAATGTATCCCTCAGCATCTACCTCTATCTCCTTTAGCACATCGTAGAGAAGTAAGCGGTTGAGCAGTTCGCTTCCTAAGACGCTTTTGAAATCAGGAAAGGTTGCGAGCAATATCCTCTTAAATATTCTGAGAGCCGCCTCAGTGTCAGGGACATTGTTTAAGCTCTTATCTACCTCAATCTTCTGCATCAGCCTTCCGCCATCTACACC
>CAYQXI010000047.1:0-1918 GCA_964421575.1 uncultured Nitrosopumilales archaeon | reverse complement strand
GAGGCTGTAAGTGAGGACAAGGGAAGGTAGGATCCTTCTAAACCGCTAAAGTTAACCATCAGCCACCCACAGGCTCAGCTTTGGTATGCGTCTTACCAGCCTCTGACCAAATACCTTTATGTCGCCTTTATGTGTAGGGTGGTCGGATTGGCTGAGGTAGATTATGTCCAGTAACATCAGAGATGTTATGAAGGATTTCGCTAAAGGCGGCTTCACACTCTTCGTCGGAAACAGCGCCGCATCGATCATTTTAGCGGTAGGCTCCATCATAGTAGCTAGGCTCATCGGACCAGAAGGGCTCGGGCTTTACGCGCTCTCACTCACCGTCCCATCGATCCTCGTAGGCCTCATAGATTTTGGAATAAACCCTGCTGTAACCTACTATTCAACCAAATTAAGAGTTGAGGGCAGATTAGAATTACTGTCTAAGACGCTTAGAGCCGCGTACGTGAGTAAAGCGAGCATAGCGCTTGTGGTTACAGTGGTCTCTTTCCTCTACTCCAACCACATAGCATCTCTTCTAAATAGACCTGAGGCTACAATGCTCATCCAGATCTCTTCGCTGCTAATCGTTGCACAATCGATCTTTGGCTTAAATAACTCTGCTTTTTTGGGGCTTGAGAATATTAGAATCTACTCTAATTCTCTGATCGCTCAAAGCGTAGCAAAGCTTCTTCTCTCACCTCTTTTAGTGTTGATTGGTTTTGGTGTTCTTGGTGCTCTTATTGGACATATTGGAAGCTACCTCTTAGTTTCTATCATAGGGTATTTAGTGCTTCGCAAACATCTCTCCACTTTAGATAAGCCATCGCAAGACAGTTTCGCTGAGAGCATTAAGATGATGGTGCGATACGGCTCCCCCCTCTACTTAACTGGCATCATCAGCATACTTATCGCTCAGTTCAGAACACTTATACTAGCGTTCTTCGCGTCTGATGCTGAGATAGGTAACTTCAGTGTTGCCATGACACTTGCATCTATGGTTAATGTTCTGATCTTCCCCCTCAGCGCACTCTTCCCCGCATTCTCAAGGCTTAAGAGCGAATCTGATCTAAGAAAGATGTTTATGGTATGTGTAAAGTATGCTACACTCTTCATCATACCAGCAACAATAGCGGTTATGGTCTTATCCAAGGAGACCGTCTTCACACTTTATGGTAGAGCTTTCGATCTAGCCCCCCGTTTCCTTACGCTCTACTTGATACAGTTCCTTTATGTGGCTGGTGGTTCCATCGTCTTAACCTACTTGTTTAGCGGTGTTGGCAAGACTGGGGTCGTCTTCAGATCAGAGCTGATAGATATGGGGCTCTTCCTACCACTCGCAACCTTACTCACAATGTATTACAAAGTGGAGGGTGTGATCGTAGCTTCTCTCATAGCGTGTTTAGCAGCACTACTCTACAGACTCGCCGTGGCTATAAACGATCTTAAGGTGAAGATAGATTACAAAGCCTCTTCACTAATAATCTCAGCCGCCTTAGTAGCAGCCCTACCAACCTTAGCACTTCAAACACTAAGGCTAAGTAACCTACTTACCTTAGTGGTCGGTGCCCTAATCTACTTCGCTATCTACGTAACCTTGCTCCCGCTCTTAGGCGCCTTAGATGAAAATGATGTTGAAAACTTAGAGCAGATCGTAAGTAAACTCGGTTTACTATGGCCAATATCCAGACCGATCCTATTCTTCATCAAAAGGCTTACAAAGTTTAGGCAGCGAAGTCGATAGTGAGCGAGCATATTAACAAGATTCTTGAGATCTTTCAGCAACATCTATCCGCCTAAACTCATAGACTCTTTGGGTTCTGCAGATGGTGGGGTCGGTGGGATTTGAACCCACGATCACATGGGCCCGAGCCATGTAGCCTAGACCAGACTAGCCGACGACCCCACTCTGTTACCAGTAACAGCTTCCACTCAG
>CAYQXI010000046.1:0-6709 GCA_964421575.1 uncultured Nitrosopumilales archaeon | reverse complement strand
TGAAGCACATCTCTAATCAGCACACCAAGAGCGTAACTACTATCCTTGCTATGTGGACCCGGGCTTGTTTTGATCGTAAATTCCTTCTCCTTTCTGTGTATAGGCCAGAAAGGCGGGGCTGTAGATCTTTTTGCCCTATTAGAGCCACCCATCTTACCCAACTTTCTTTGCACCTCCTCTGCGCCCAAGTATCTTCTGTCTCCATTTGTCTTCTAAGTTGAGGGCCGTGATCATAACCTTCGAGGCATGTATCTTCACCGGCGCCGTACCACCAGCGATCTTCTCCCGTGTAACACCCTCTACCGCTATCCTACCAATCTCACGGTATACGGCGACGACCTTGCCCTCTACACCTGCGTACTCCCCCCGCATAATCTTGACGGTATCGCCTTTCCTTATCGGAAGAGATCTTGTCCCATACTTTGCCCTAAGCTCATCTGAGAGATGTGCTGAAAGCATCTTGCCACGCTTATGATGCGGAACCGTGCTAAGTGTGGTTCTACTCATCAAACACCACCCAACTAAACGATCATAGGCGCTAAGTTAGCTATCCTAGGCCACCTCTCAGCAGCTTCAGCGGCTACAGGACCTTTTATGTCAGTGCCTTTAAGATCACCCTCAGGGGTGACGATTACAGCGGCGTTGTCTTCAAAGCTCACCCTTAGACCACTAGCCCTTCTTATAGGATACTTCTGCCTAACTATAACAGCGCCGAAGACCTGTTTCCGCAACTCAGGACTACCCTTCTTAACAACAACAGTAACGTGATCACCTACGGCAGCAGCTGGTATTCTTCTAAGCCTACCTTTAAACTTGGTCACTTGTATAAGTTTAAGCGTCTTCGCACCAGTATTATCTGCACACGTAAGTATGGAATTCGCTGGTATGGCTTTGGTTATGTATAGCTTGAATTCAGCAACACCTTTAGCTGAAACTGCACGAGACTTGGGCAACTCTACTCACCCTCCTTACTTATGACAACGAAGGCGACTGATTTAGCCAAGGGTCTGCATTCGGCTATCTGCACAACGTCTCCCTCCTTTACATCGATGCAGGGTGGTAGGTAGGCGTGGATTTTGCTCCTCCTGCGTTCATACCTCATATACTTAGGGATGTAGTGAAGATATTCCTTCTCCACAACCACCATCTTCTTTGCTTTAACGCTGACCGCTTTACCTTTTATTAACTTACCTCTTATGCTGAGTTTACCGTGGAAGGGGCACAGCTCATCTGTGCAACTCTTCTTCGGCGGTTCAACATCTATACCTATGCGCCTCATTTAACTCTCACCCTCAGCTTCTTTACTCTTTCCTCTGGCCTCGCTACGAGCTTAGTTCCATCCACCTCCACAACACCTTGTGGTAGCTGGAAGGCGAATCTGCAGATACCCTTCGGTAGCGTCTTCACGCGTCCACCTGAGTAGATCTGTAGCGTCTTCTTAGTCTCGTAGACGACCATACCCTCAACGTCGTTAAGTGTAGGGTCTCGGCTACCCACTACTTTAATCTTAAGTCCAATCAATTCGTGTGCTAAGATATTTGAAGGTGTTATCCTCATTTACTTCCACCACCTTTAGCGGCCAGCTCCTTCTCCCGCATTATGGTCAGAACCCTAGCTAAGGTTCGCCTAACGCTCCTTATCTTGCCAGACTCCTTCCCAAGCGTGCCTCTAGCCGCTGCGGTTCTTAGGCGAAGGAGTTCACTTCTAAGTTCTTGTGCTTTTGACGCTAATTCCTTGTAATCCATCTTTCTCAACTCAGCTGGCTTGAGCTTGGCCACCTTCCTCACCCCCTGCTTCTTTTAGTTCGAATTCAGGTGGTAGGAGGTCCTTTAGAGCGATCTTAACCTTGATACCATAGAGTCCCATCTTCAGCAAGACGTGTGTAGTGGCCTCTCTCACCATCTTCTCGGCTGGGTCGCCGCTCTTCGGCAGAATCCCTGCACGATACTTCTCGAAGTTCGCTCTTTCGCTCCTAAGCTTACCAGCGATCCTGATTTCAGCACCCATCGCCCCAGCAGCCATAATAGAGTTTAGCGCCCAGAGCGCGGCCCTTCTGAAGGGTGTGCCTTTTTGGACCATCTGTGCTATTCTGTTGCACATTATGAGCGGGTTCAGCTCAGGTATCTCGACTTCTGCGACTGAGATCTGTGGGTTTGGTAGGTTGAACTTCTTTTCGAGTTTCTCGGTTAGCTCTTTGATCCCTAGGCCTCTCCTACCGATCACTAAGCCCGGTCTTGTAACGTAGACTGTTATTCTCGTGCCAAGAGGTGTCTTAAGTATGTCTGATGCGCCGTATCCAGCGTCAGCGAGCTCTTGCCGTAGAAACTCATCTATCTCGGCGTTTCGTATATAGCTCTTCATCACATTCTTTATAGCAGACATATCTAGACCACCTTACCTACAACCTCGATATGGGTTAGTGTGTTGAAGCTAGGACTTGAGCGCCCGAAGGCTCTGGGTATGTAACTCTTCACCTTCCTACCTCGATGCGCAGCAGCGTGTATTATCACAAGATTATCGGTATCAAACCCTTTGAACTCAGCGTTCGCCTCCAAGTTTTCAAGAGCGGCAAGAACCTCTTTAGCGGCTTTGACAGGGTATCTACCAGCATAAAACTTCTCTAAACCAGATTTATGACCTAAATCCCTTTTATACTTTCTAAAGGGCACGACACGCTTCTTCGCGATAACCTCCTCTAACAGACGCTTCGCCTCGGGAAGCTTCTTACCTTTTATAAAGGCGCAGACTTCGGTTGCAGCCTTTGGGCTAACATCGACTTCGCGCCTACTGGCGCGCACGTGTATGAGAGGGTCGTATTCTTTGAAGCTGTAACCGAACTCTGGCAATATGGAACCCCAATCCAGACTTGACCCGTCACACCACTAAATAAATACTTTACCCTTCCATTCTCTAAACTTGGTCATCTTCCTTCCGGTGTGTTAGGTGATCTGCAGCATCCTTTCTATGGGTATTCTTGCTCTTTTAGCGATTTCTTCATCGACTTTGACTATGTAGACCATTTCTTTAAGTGATCTAAGGACTTTATCTAGGGTTATCATCTTCATGTAGTTGCAGACCGCGTCCTCCTTAACGGGTATGAATGTTTTATCTGGGTTTTCTTTCTTTAATCGATGAAGGAGGCCGACTTCGGTCGCTATTATGAACTCTTTGGCTGGTGATGCTTTAGCTTCTCTTATCATGCCGCTCGTGGATAATATGGAGACTCCGATAGATCCGTTTACTGAGCTGAGGTATAGGCATTGGCTGACACAGCTACACTCGGGGTGTATCAGAAGTTTGGCATTAGGGTACTTTCTTCTCATAGCGTCGATATCCTCTGGTCTGATGCCCGCGTGGACGTGGCATTCACCCATCCATATGTGGAGCCTACGCCCAGTCTTGGCTTCAGCGTATGCGCCAAGAAACATGTCGGGTAGGAACAGGATCTCCTTATCTTTCGGTATGGCTTCTATGACTTTGAGGAAGTTGCTGGATGTGCAGCAGTAGTCGCTTTCAGCCTTCACCTCTGCTGATGTGTTTACGTAGGCTACAACAACGGCGTTTGGGTGCTTCTTCTTCCAAGCTCGAAGCTGCTCTGCATTTATCGTATCACATAGTGAGCAGCCCGTGTTTGGATCTGGTATGAGTACGGTTTTGTCTGGGTTTAGTATGGCTGCTGTTTCAGCCATGAACTTTACGCCGCAGAGCACTATGGTCTTTGCGTTAGTTTTCGCTGCATATCTGGCTAATTCTAGTGAGTCGCCTACGTGGTCGGCTATGTCTTGCACTTCTGGGAGCTGGTAGTTGTGCGCTAGGATAGTCGCCTCTCTAACCTTCTTCCAGTATTTTATCTCCTCAACGATGTTATATGTGAGTTTTGCGGTCTGCACAAGATGTTATTTGTAGGGTGTTGGATAAAAGTTGGCGGTTTTCGGCAACATAAACCGTTAGGGTTGAGGTTGTTGCTCTAATTTGCCTCTTATATGCCTATTTTAAGCCCGAAGCTGCATATGCTTCGTAGGGCTGAGATTGCTGACAGTGCTGCTATGTAGCTTGTTTTAGGGTTCTTTAGGGATGGTTTGTTCTTCATAACTATGGTTATTTCGCCGAATTCGCCTTTTGCAGTCAATTCGTGTATGTTTACGTCTAGGGTTGGGTCTGCTATTATGCGTATGAGGGGTTCTTTTGGTGTTGCTGCGAGTGTTAGTGTTGCGGCTACGTTTATGTTGGCTGGGAAGAGTCTTACCGCTTCTGAGGCGCCGCCCCCATACAGTAGAGTTGGTTGGGTGATGCTCTTTGGATCTAATCCTCTTTCGGTGAAGAAGGGTGAGGAGGCTAGTGCGTTTGGGTGTTTGCGGGTTGTTAAGATGAGGTCGGTGAAGCCTACTATACTTGCTGCTTTTATTGCGTCGATCCCGCCTAGGGCGCCTGAGATCACATAGATTCTGTTCCCATATCTTTGGCAGATCTTTAGGAGGTTTTGGAGGAGTGTGTTGTCTAGTAACGCGCCTACGCTTAATATGAGTAGGTCTTTTCTGCTCTTTAGGATCTTTTTAGCGTATTCTTTTACTGCTTGTTGCGATGCTGCCTCTACGACGAGGTCTACCCCTGTTTTTAGGAGCTGGTTGATGGTCTTGACTACTTTGATCTTCTTTTTGAGTTGTGTGTTGAGTGTTTTTGCTGATTGGGGGTCTTTGTCTAGGACTGCTTTTAGTGTGGCGTTTGGTATAAGCCCTTCGTCTATTGCTTTGGCGATTTCGTTTCCTATTGCTCCGCAGCCGATGAGGCCTATGCGCACCTTTTTAGGCATCTTCTTCACCTTTGTGGGGTTCTACTTCTAGGCTGATGTCGATGGGTTGAGGATAGAGGGTTAGGCTGCCCATAGAAATTATGTCTACACCGGTTTGGGCGTAGTCGAGTAGGTTTGTTTGGTTTATTCCGCCAGAGGCTTCGAGCAGAACCCTATTTCTCAGCCCTCTCCGCTTTAATTCTTCTACGACTTCTTTGACATCCTCTGAGGGCATGTTGTCGAGCATGATTATGTCAGCCCCAGCCTCTGCGGCTTCTAGTGCTTCAGCTAATGATCTCGCTTCTACTTCGGTCTTTGTTGTGATGCTGGAGGCTGCTTTTGCCTTTTTGACCGCTTCGCTGACGCTGCCGCAGAGGTTTATGTGGTTGTCTTTTATGAGTACCATAGATGATAGGTCCATTCTGTGCGGGTCTCCTCCTCCTATTTTGACAGCCTTCTTTTCGAAGAGTCTGAGGCCCGGGTGGGTCTTTCTTGTTGCTGCTATGCGTGTTTGTAATCCTTTTGATTTGAGGAGGTCTGTTGCTGCTTTTGTGGCGGTTGCTATGCTGCACATGTGTGATAGGAGGTTGAGGAGGGTTCTTTCTACGAGGAGTATGTGTTTGGCTTTTCCGATGATTTCGCCTAGTAGTGTGTTGGCTTCGAACCTCTCTCCGTCTTTGATCTTCATCTTGGCTTTGAGGTTGAAGAGTGATGCTAGGGTTTCTACTTCTTCTGTGCCTGCGAAGACGCCGCTTGCTTTTGCTATAATTTTGCCTTTGGCTTCGGTTTCTGGGTTTATGGTTAGTTCGGTGGTTAGGTCTCCCCAGGGTGCGTCTTCTTCTACGAACCTCAGTAGGGTTTCTTTTAGGAGGGGGTTGCTCATCCTATACCTTCTTCTAGTCTCCAGAGTTCGTCAATTACGGCTTTTGGTAGTGTGTGTTTTTTGCCTTGTTCGTCTATGAGGATGCGTTTGGATGGTGTGAATCTGCCTATTTCTGCTACTGGGATGCCTTTTGCTTTGAGCCTCTTTTTGACCTCTTCTACACCTTTTGGGTCTACTGCTAGTAGTAGTGTCCCTGAGCTTATTAGGCGTAGTGGGTCTATGTTTTTGAGTTGGCAGATCTTTTTTGTTACATCTAGTATGGGGATCTTAGATTTGTGGACTATGAAGCCTAGTTTGGATGCTTCTGCCATTTCACATAGTCCGCCTATTATTCCTCCTTCGGTTGGGTCGTGCATCGCGTGGACGTAGCCTGTTGAGTAGGCTTCTGTTGCTTCTTCTACTATGCTGATCTTTTTGGCTAGGTTTATTGCCTTTCTCTTTATTTTAGGTGGTAGGTCTTGTAGTGTTTTGTCGTGTCTGGCTAGGATTGATGTTCCTTCTAGGGCTGCTGCTTTGGTCATGAGTATTGTGTCGCCTATTTTTGCGTCTGCTGCTGTTACGTAGTTTTCTGCTATGCTGATGCAGGTTGATATTACGATGGGTCTTTTGAGGTCTTTTACTGTTTCGGTGTGTCCTCCTGTTATTGTTACTCCTATCTTTTTGGCTGCTGTGTGCATGTCGTTTGTGATCTGTTTGAGTGTGGTTGTGTCTGAGCCTTCTGGTAGTAGTATGACTGTTTGTAGGAACATGGGTTTGGCTCCTGAGGTTGCTACGTCGTTTGCAGCGACGTTTACAGCGTACCAGCCTATCTCTTCTGCTACTCCTGTTATTGGGTCTGAGGAGATGATTAGGTAGCCGTTTTTGAGCGCTATTACTGCTACGTCTAAGCCTATGCTTGGCTTGACTTTTAAGAGTGGTGAGGGTGCTCCTATCCTTTTAAGCACTATTTTTTGTAGGATGTCTGGTGGGACTTTTCCGAGTGGTAGAGGCATATCTGCACACAATCCCTTCTAGCCACATGAGTTAAGGGGGTGTGG
>CAYQXI010000045.1:0-8575 GCA_964421575.1 uncultured Nitrosopumilales archaeon | reverse complement strand
CCCACCACCTTTTTCCCAGAACACTTACACACCATAGACCACCCAAGAAGGAGGGGGAGAGCGCTAAGAAAGGGCCCCGCCATAATAATGGCTACGTCGGGTATGCTTGAGGGCGGACCTGTTATAGAGTATCTGCCTGAGATTGCTTCATCTGAGAAGAATAAGATACTGTTCGTCTCATATCAGATACAAGGTACTCTTGGGCGAAGAATCTTGGACGGTGCTAGGCAGATAAGTTTGGCAGATGAGGGTGAAAAGATAAGGGTTATAGATGTGCGATGTAAGGTCGAGAAGATAGACGGCTTCAGTGGACATAGTGATTATAACCAGATAATGAAGTACATATCTAAACTTAGACCGAAGCTCAAACAGGTTATAGTAAACCACGGTGAAAAGAAGAAGGTAGAGAGTTTAGCTTCCTCTATAGCAAGAATATTCAAGCTACCAGTCTATGCGCCATCTATACAAGAAGCTATCAAGGTGTATTAGAGTAGTCCTCTCCAGATCTTTACACCGGGAGGTGTAACGACTACCCTTTCATCACCCAAGCGGGCTATATCGCCGCCTATAGATATAGCGTAATTATACAGTTCTTCGACAGCTTTCCTCAACTCCTCTATGTTCTTTTGCGCGAGGGGGGTTATGCGTAAGATGACTATGAAGTTTGATGAAATATCCTTCTTTATATCGTCAACCTCCTCCCTATCTCTCAAAGGTAGCGCCTTAAGGTATATCTGCGGCTTCTCCGCCTTACTCTTTTCTTGCCCCATTTCCATTCTTCTTAACCACACTCTATTTCTTATCTCTTTTGGTTTCCTCCCTTTAGATTAAGCCCTTCTCCTTTGCCATCTCCCAGATCTTATCACCAACGTAATGTAGGTTTATAATTATTGGGCCTTTGGTGAGTTGTTGAGCCTCTTCGCTTGAGACGTTCGCTTCGCCAACTGCTACCGCCTTCTGATACTTTTCGTCTTTAACCACCACGATGTCTCCTTTTCTAAAGATTGTTGGAAAAGCCTTCACACCAGGTCTCATAACATCAGCACCATTACATATAAAACGGACAGCACCTATATCCACCATAACATACGGAAATGTCTCAACACGTTTGACATCAGCTAAGAATGGAACAAACTTATCACCTATCCTAACAACTCTAAAGTCATCCAGCATCAGCAAAGCCCTTTTATCATCTAACTCCAAAGCAAGGAGCCCCTTGAACCTCTTAGGTAAGATCTCTCTAGACCACTTCATCAAGAGCTTATTATAGATCTCTTCAGCCTCCTCTCTAGGGACAGATCTACTTCTCATCTTCCCTCCCTTTTACTAGCGAAGGTTATCAACGCTTCTATTTGAGGTTCTTCTATAGAACCCGGTCTAATTCTTCGAATGTATCTTATTGCTTCATCGAGCGGTGTGCCTCTGTATTTTATGAAGTATGCTGCTAATACGGTCCCGGTTCTACCTTTTCCGGCTGCGCAGTGGACAAGTATAGCTCTATTTTGCTTGATCTGCTCCTGAATGAAATCTACAGCCTCTTCTAGGCTTATTAAGGGCGGTGGTTTATGGTCAAGCATCGGCACATGCTTATAACAGATACCATCCACCCAGCTGTCTGGCAGCTTACTTTCTGTTAAGGTTAATATGGATCTTATGCCTTGCTTTACCAGCCACTTTACCTCTTCTTTGCTAGTAGGTCTACCGCTTGCAGCAAGCTTATCTTTGATAACCCAGCTGAAGTTGGTTGGCTTCCCACTAATCAGCCCAAATATGGTTCTATAGAGTTGGCCGAACCTACCCAAAGAGTCGAGCACCTAAGCATAGGGGAGTGAAACCATATGCGCCTCCGAACCGGTCTCAAGATATATGCGCTCATTTATTCTTAAGAGTTCGTTAAGTTTGGCTATTCTTTCGCCGCCAACTATACCTGTCTTTATCATCTTCGAAGTAGTCGCCACAGCAACGTGTGAGATGTGGCTATCTACAGTGTCACCTGAACGATGTGAAGTTGTAAGCACGATCTTGTTCGCTGCAGCAAGCTCGGCAAACTCAAGAGCATCTCCAAGCGAACCCGCTTGGTTCACCTTTAGGATTGCACCATCACAAGAGCGTTTAGATAGAGCGATCTTCAAGCGACTTGGGTTTGTCACAAGAAGATCATCCCCCACGATCAAAGCATCCTTAACCCACTTGCTCAGTTCATAAAAGTCCTCAAACGCATCTTCGTGCAGCGGATCCTCAAGATAGAATAAGTTAAATCTGTCTTTGAGTTCTGCAACAAACTGAATCTGCTCCTCCGGGCTAAGCTTCTTACCACTACGAGCATAGACATATACTCTCTCTTTTTCGTCCCAGAGCGAAGAAGCGGCAAAATCGACACCTAATCTAATGCGGAAACCTAGTTTATCGGATGCCGTAGCAACCGCTTCAGCAGCCAGCATAAGAGCCTCCTCATTATCCAAATTCGCAGCCCAAGCGCCTTCGTCACCCTTTCCGCCGGCGAAGAGAGGCTGCCTCTTCTCTATCAACCTTCTAGCTTCTGAGTGAACCGTTATGTTGGCTCTTACAGCATCCTCAATCCTCTTAGCACCAACGGGGCAAGCAAGTAGCTCTTGTATATCAGGCGCACCAGGTCCGGCGTGCTTCCCCCCTCCTATGAAATTGCCTAGCGGGAAAGGTAGTTTAGGCTCCACATTAGGTGATATAATTGAATAAAGTGGTTTATTAAGGTGTGAAGCTGCCGCTTCCACAGCAGCCATAGATACCGCGTAAGCTACTGCACCACCTATTCTGCTATAGTTTGTTGTGCCATCTATTCTTCTAAGGGCTGAGGTTATTGCTTTTGGGTCTGACGCATCTAAACCCACCAGTTTAGTAGAATACTCTCTTAAGAGCATAAGAGCCTCTCTAACGCCTCCTTGGGGAAAATTCTGCGCCTCGAACTTACCTACACTAGCCCCTGCTGGCGCCATAGCCCTACCTAAACCATTTCCAGCCTTTACATCAACTTCTACGGTTTCTTGGCCGCGTGAGTTAAAGCATAGGCGCCCCACAATTTCCTTTATAGGAACAGCCTCCATCCACTAATCCTCACTTGAATACTCCAAATGCCTCCTCCAAATCGCCTCGTAATAGGGGAGGATTTCCTCACTGAGATCTACACTCGTAAGTAGCATCCGCCGACAACAGTACCTCTTTATCCCTAGCGAATCCAGAACTTTGGTTACGTCTTCGCCAGATTTAACCCTCTTCTCAAACTCAGCGAACTTATCGCCTATAAGTGCGCCGCAGGTGAAGCATCTAATAGGATAGAGCATTTAACCCATGCTCCCTACAACATCTTCTTAAACTTTTTCTATAAACGGTCACCTATAGGATTTCTGCCTTCTTCTCCTTGGACCAGGTCCACCGAACTTTTTAGGTTCGGTTTGACGTGGATCGCCTTTAAGCAGATGTTCGTCATAAGCCATTATCTTTGCCTTTAGCTCCTCTGATTTGAAGAATTCGACGAGCGCCCTTGCGATAGCCATCGCTGCTGCGTAAGCCTGACCCATCACACCCCCACCCTTTACTGTCACATCAATATCGACTTTATTACGTAGCTCCCCAGCTATTAAAAGTGGGGTCATTATGACCTCTCTAGCTACGTAAGGCATCCATAATTCGACTGGAAAATTATTGATCCTAACCCTACCTATTCCGGGTCTAATGGCGGCTGTCGCTCTTGCGGTCTTTCTTTCACCAGAGACTAACAGGAGTTGTTGCTGCTTCTTCTTAGACAACCCTACTATTCACCTCTCCAACCTACCAGCTTAGCGGCTTCAGCCAAGCTGACGTAATATGCCGCAGGCTTACTTATCATCGCCTCTTTAAAGACTACCTTCTCCGCATTATTATATTCTTCTGGTACGCCTATGTATGTTCTTAGCCTCTTTAGGGCTAACCTCCCTTTAGGCTTCTTTCTAGGAACCATCCCCCTAACCATCCTAGCAAAGATTCGATCCGGCCTTCTTGGATGCATAGGTGTGTGTTTCGGATTAGTTGCACTTGTTATCTCAAGCCTAGCTTCCCACTCTCGGCGAATAGTATCTATGCTACCGGAGATAAGGATCTTCTCAGTATTAACGACGACAACACGCTCCCCTTCGAGCAGCTTCTTAGCTACGATAGATGCTAATCTACCAGCGATATGCCCAGCACCATCGACCACTATGGGCTGCTTGCTCTTCTGCACACTAGCCTCCAATTAGCTTGACCTCCTTGCAACTTGAGTACTTTTCGATAAACTTCTTTATCGGCAAAGCCTCGCCGCCAGCAGCGGTTATCTTCGAGCGAGCGCTCTCAGAGAAGGAGAAGCCCCCCACCACTACTTTATGCTCGATGACGCCGCCACCGAGAACTTTACCCGGCACGATAACAACATCACCCGGCTCGGTAAGCTTAGCTATCTTCCCCACATTAACCACTACTCTTTTTGATCTACTTCTTTCAAGGTATTCTGCAACCGCCTTCCAGAGTCTACTCTTCTCACCCTTCTTAGCCGCTTTCTTTAAGGCGATTATATCGCCCTTTAGGAGAGGATTTCTAATCTTTACCGCCATTATCTTTCACCTTCAAATCTTCATATATTTTGCTCATCTTCTTGTGAAGAATCTTTATCGCTTGGAGAAGTATTTCGGGTGCTGGAAGCGCTCCTACGGATTCGATAAATAACTCAAACTTCTTACCTTCTTCATCCGCATCGCGTAACACAGCTACGGTCGCTGGCTGCCATTTAGCGTGGTCCTTACCCCTACCGAGTTTAGCATACGCTTCAAGCTTAATCTTCTGGCCTGGGGCAAGCTTCGCTATCGGTATGTTTGGGCTTATTGGTTTGGTGTCTTTATCTTCTGAGACCAAGTCGCCTGAGTATACAGTCTTAGGTTTATCGGTAGCCGATGCATCGAGCACAAATAGGACTCTGCATCTTGGGCATCCTAATTCGCTTTTGCAGTCACACTCTTCTGGTAGCGTGTATCTGCTTAGGTCTGTGTAGATCGGTATAAGGCCGAGTCTATGCGCCAACACCTCATCATACATTATGGAGGTGTTTTCAAGAATTACCACATCATCTATAGCCATAACAGGCACTTCGCTCAAAGCAAACCTTCTCACGGCATTAGCATAAACCCTATCTACACCACTCAAAAGCACCCTAACTTTACTATTATCAGCCTCTAACACACTAATCTCCAAGGGTCGCCACTGCCTCTTCCAAGCCAAGTCTTATTGAGCCAAGCATGCCTAACCAGCCTCCCCTTTTCGCTCTTAAATATTTTATCCACAAACCACACCTAATCACAATTGATCAACTTAAAATAAACCTTAAGTGCAGCAATCTTCAACCCGCCTTAGGAAGGGGGAGGATTGCTGAAGCCTATCGCTCGAGCAGCAGCCTACGTATCGATCACAGTCTTTCTAGTATTCATCTTCTGGGCTGGTCTCACCTTCGCACTAGGCACGTCAAGCCCAGCCTACGTAGTCTCATCTGGCAGCATGATTCCAACCCTCAACGTCGGTGACATCATCGTAGTTAAAGATAAGGGTAGTTTCCAAACTCTGCAGGTCGGAGATATTATAGTCTTCCACAACCCAACTGGTGATGGCAGAATAATAGTTCACCGGATCTACAGCATGAGTACGGACCAATACGGTGTGGCTATCTACACCAAGGGTGACAACAATCCCGCTCCAGA
Source organism: uncultured Nitrosopumilales archaeon (assembly GCA_964421575.1). Taxonomy (GTDB): domain Archaea; phylum Thermoproteota; class Nitrososphaeria; order Nitrososphaerales; family JAAOZN01; genus JAAOZN01. Next base: position 2,840 of record CAYQXI010000045.1, on the reverse strand, counting down.
TGCTTGGGTTGTTCGGGAATCACACTACATAGGTAAGGTGATCTTCACTTTACCCTACCTTGGAAAGGTTGCTTCGATTATTCAGCCCCCACTGAACTATATTCTGATATGCTTCTTTATTGTTCTGATATTCGTATTAGAATTAAAGCGCAAGTAATGGAGCTTAAACTTCAAAGGATTCGGATACGGTTTAAATACTACCCTCAGCTTTATTAAAGGGCGATAAATGCCGCAGACAAAACCTATAATAAGCATAGAGAATGTGGTCGCCTCTGCGACCATAAATCAGCGTATAGATTTAAATGCGATAACACGAAACTTCACAGATGTCGAGTACCATCCAGACCAGTTTCCAGGCTTGGTCTTCCGACTTAAGATGCCTAAAACCGCCACCCTCATATTTAGCTCAGGGAAAATGGTATGCACAGGCGCAAAATCTGAAGAACAAGCCATAAAGGCGGTCAAGACTGTAGTCCAACGCTTAAGAAAAGGGGGTATAGATATACAGAATGAACCTGAAATTGAGATACAGAACATAGTCGCCTCAGCCAGCCTAGGAGGCAGGGTTCACCTAGAAGAGGCGGCTAGACAGCTCCCAAGATCTATGTATGAGCCGGAGCAGTTTCCAGGTCTCATCCACCGTATGCAAGATCCTAAGACAGTAATCCTTCTGTTCGCCAGCGGCAAGCTTGTTTGTACTGGTGCGAAGAAGGAGGAGGAAGTCTACCGAGCAGTTAACAACCTTCATGCACTCCTTGAAAGCAAGAACTTGATGATCTACTGATCATCTCGCACCCCGCATCTGCTCTCTTATCGCTTTAATCTGCTCGGAGTCGAGCAACCCTGCGTCAAAAAGTATCTCAGATAATTCAGAGATGTTTGTAAAGTAGTGTAGTCTAACGCCCTCATTGAGCAGAGCTCTTACAGCACCCTCTCTCCTATCTATCAACACTACCGCATCCTTCACTATCCCTCCCTCACTTCTTACAGCGCGAGTTGCGGTTAGGAGTGATTCACCTGTAGTCGCTAAATCATCCAGTATCAAAACCCTCCACCCAGGGTACAAAACCCCCTCCAGAACCTTACTTAAACCGTGTTCCTTCTTTTCACGCCGCACATATAGTAGGGGTTTTGATAAGGTATATGCTACCGCAGCAGCAAACGGCAGCCCCGCGGTAGCGATTCCGCATATCGCGTCGAAACCCGCCAAACCTACTTTATTTTTTAATGTGTAGATGTAACAGTCAATAACTTCTTTGAAAACATCTGGAAAACTAGGGACTGCTCTGAGGTTAATGTAATAGGAGCTGAGTTTACCGCTTGCAAGCTTGAAGGTACCAAACTGAATAACATTCATCTTAACTAGGATCTTACCCAAGTCCCTAACTAGCTTCTCCCGCTCGACAGAATCCGCAGTCAACGTCCTATAATATGTAGACAAGCATCTTTAAGTCTTCCTTCTTCTGCACCAAGTATGGTATGCCCGAAATCTGGCTACCCTACGGTACGGTCGAAGTGCCCTTAAAAATAAAGGCCGAGAACCTAGAAAAGATCTACACACCTAACACCAAACCCTTAGATGAAAACTCTATGAGAAGTAGGATAAAGGAACTTGAGCTAAAGGGGGAGACATTAATAGTTGTATGTGAGGCAGAGGAAGCCTCCGCCTCTCTTGTAAAAGCTGTGATCGATGCATCTACTGAAAGCGGTAAAACAGCTCGCCTTACTGTAGGCGCTGAGAGAAGCCTACACTCTTGGATCAAGAAGGTTTGTGAAGGGTCAAATGTGAACATTAAAGTCTTTACACCATCAGAAGCGGAGGTGCAACGATACGACACAAAACTTCTGATCTCTAAAGTCAGCTTCAACCCCCTCTTCGGCTTCTCAGGTGGTCCTGTTACGCTGCTTAAGACGTTAAGACCCAACTTTATAGCTGAAGCATTCAAGCGTGCACAAAGTAACGAACCTAGACCGGGTGAAGAAACCGAAGCGAGCTTCTACGCCTACTCAGAAGCGGAGCGCTTACAGATGTTAGGTCTAGAATACATCTCTATAAATGAGGTGTTAGTTGATATAGCGGTAGGAGATCTGATCGAAGCACATAAGCAGATTTCACAAACATACCTAGACCTGTGTAGAATCAGTCTGAACACACCACCTGAAGCGATAATAGCCTCAGCTGGCTCACGTAAATCAACATCCACACTAACTTCAGCACTAAACACACTTTGGAACATAACAAAACCTTTAGACAACACTACCGTAGTCTTCTTAGCAGAATGCATCGACGGCCTTGGTTCTGAAGCACTTCGATTGGCTGCTACCCGAGATATAGAGCCCTTTCTCTCACAAGGTAACTATATAGAGGGTTTTGAAACTATAATCTATCTTAGGTGGTTGTTAAAGAAGGTGAAACCAGCGCTCCTCTCAACTCTACCAAAACACTATGTAAATCGACTCGGCTTCGTCCACCTCAGAAGCGCTTCTGAAGCACTACCTTATATCTTAAAACAAAAAGGGAGCAAAGTTAAGATAAGCATCTTCCCATCAGCAGAGGCTTCCCTTCTTACAAAAAGTGAACCAAAGTCGCCAACAAAAGCGTAAATAATCCCTCAAAAGATACCCGTTTCCAACGTAATGATGGTCAACAGTCACATAACGGTGAATGCCTAAATCTTAAGCCACTCTGTAACGAAAACTCTGTGTTACAAGTGTAGGGCTTAAATTTACCCTATTGAGATAGCACTACTGTGCGCGGGGGTCGCCAAGCCAGGTCAAAGGCGCGAGGCTTAGGACCTCGTCCCATAGGGGTTCGTGGGTTCAAATCCCACCCCCCGCAC
>CAYQXI010000044.1:0-5046 GCA_964421575.1 uncultured Nitrosopumilales archaeon | reverse complement strand
CATCTAGGGACCGTAGCTCAGCTTGGTTAGCGAGCTGGCCAAGGAGCGTTCGAGAGCCTTAAGGGTGCTCGGCGACGCTGATAACCGAATTGGCGTTTAGCGCTACGGTAGAGGTCCGCGGTTCAAATCCGCGCGGTCCCACTTATATGTAGGGCATTTGGGCTAAAGTTTCTGCGCTTATATGTATCGATTCTTCGAGTCTTAGCCCTTCTTCTATTAACTCTAATACCAAGGGCTTTTCTTCTGGGAATTTGTAGCCCTCGTAGTCTTGCTTAAATAGGAAGGCGCCATCTGCTCTACGCCAAGAGTTCATAAAGTGGTCAAAGCAGACCCTACTCGTTACGTCTAGTTCACTAATAGTCAATTTTAGCTCCCGAAGCCTTTCATGCGGGGTTGTGAGCTGAAACTCCCCTCTAGTATAGGCTTCATAGAGCGGTGTATTAGGGCGTGGTGTGAATGGTCTTGACCTTATATAATCTGGGTTTATCTCATTAAGCACTCTAGCCGTGTTTCTGGCGTGCTGCTCCCAGAGAGCCCTACCACCTATTCCGGGCATCCAATATTCTGAAAGCTCGAAGCCCGCTTTCTTTGCGCGTCTACCCGCTTCAATCTGTTCGTCACTTGTTACACCCTTTCTTATATATGACAGAACCTCGTCATCCCCGCTTTCTAAGCCCACATGTAGTCTAGTAAGCCCCGCTCGCCTTATCGTAATTAGGTCCTCGAGCGGTTTGTGGGCTAACGTTTTAGCCCTTGCATAACACGTGATCCTTACGACGGTTGGGAAGCTTCTCTTTATGTGATGCAGCACTTCAACGAGTTCGTTTGTGCGCATTATTAGTGTATCCGCATCTTGAAGGAAGATTGTTCGAGTATCAGCCTTTAACCACCGATAAACCAGCACAATGTTTTCGTAGTTTCTCTTCTCGTGTGGGTTTAGCTCCTTATAGCTCTTGTTGTAAAGGAAGAGGGGGTCGATAAGCCTCGCAACCCAGTCCAATCCACCAAGTTTGTTCGAAAGTATTTCAAGTAGGTCTGCGATCGCTTTGGCTGAATCTATATCCTTCTTAACCTCCTCCACGCTTCTATAAACGAATCGTCTACCTTTGTATGAGTCGCAGAAAGCGCATAGGTTCCAAGGACAGTTCACGGTAACCCTTATCAAAAGAGACGCACTCCCACCTTCAGAGGGAGGTCTAATAGGCCCTAGATCGAAAGTATACTCCTTCAGCTCCTCAACCTCTTCTAAGACCATAGCCGCTACTATATTCATTTACCGTTTAAGTGAAATAAAAGCTTAGATGGATACTTCGCTGCTGTAGATGGTTTTAGAGTAGAGGCGCCTAAACCCTAGTCTTGCATAGAATCTTGTCAAATGCTCACTCGCTAAAGTCTGAAGGCATATTATCGGATCACCAGAACGATACGCTTCGCCTATCACGTGGGCTACTAACGCGCCTCCAACGCCTCTATTTCTAACCTTTGGTGTTGTGCCTAAGCAGTAGAATCCACTCACCCCTTCCGCGCTGTATCTCGCAGCCACACCTACTGAGACGCCTTTGTAGCGTGCAAGGTAGAGGGTGCACCTCGGATGCCTCACCATCTTCGCCACAATATTACTTAGTTCCCTTAACCACGAGGGGGTTGAGTAGGCTTCGATGAAGACCTTAACCCACTCGGCTATATCCTCTACACTACAAGCCAAAATCGTCAAGTACGGCCTTGAGGCAGATGAGGGGCGGGTTCGTGCCGTCATGGTGATCAGTAAATCCGTCGCTTTAAACCCTTCTTCGCTGAGCAGACGCTTTTGGTTACTATCAAGCTCTGCTTTGAAGATGAGCGTTGGCTTTATCTTAAGGCGAGAATAGAATTTCTTCACATACTTTAGGTCTCGGTAGCCTAAGGTTTCTTCTGGGTCGGTCGGGCGGGCGTGGTTGAATAAAAAATCGTCAAAGAGATTAGGGTTGTAAAGTAGAGTAAGGCGCTTGGTGATCTTCTGCTTTGACCATAGGGAGAAGAACTGCAGCTCGTTCCTTTCTAAGGCTAAGATCTCCAATTATTGTGTCACTGAGAATAAACCGAGGACAGATAGTATGCTTGCCACGGTTGGTCGAGAGTTCTTCAGCAGCCCCTCCGCTTCCACGGTTGTTGATGCGTTGACGAGCTCCGCTACTTTGTAGAGGGTTTCTATGGCTGCTGGTGTATCAAAATCTTCGTCCATGTATGACGTGAAGTGTTGCGCTAAGATTCTGATCTTAGGGCTCAACTCGCCCTGTGCGTCTGATGAAGACAATCTTTGGCATCTTTGCCAGAATCTCTCGATCGCTCTGAGCTTACTCTCTAACCTCACCAACCTCTTCTCTTCGAAGACTATGCTCCTCCTATATTTAGTTGAGAGGAAGTAGAGCCTTAGCAGATCAGGGCTCCACTTCTCAATAGCCTCTCTTATCGTTATGTAGTTCCCTGCGGATTTAGACATCTTCTCACCGCGTATCTTAAGTAAACCCGTGTGTATCCAGTATTTTACGAATGGTTTGTGTCCTGTGTACGCCTCAGCTTGAGCTATCTCAGCTTCGTGGTGCGGGTATATGAGCTCGACAGCACCACCATGTATATCATAAGAGCTACCGAAGTGCGTTATGGAGATGGCGGTATCTTCTATATGCCAACCAGGCCTACCCCAACCGAATGGGCTCTCGAAGCCCTCCTCATCTTCAGCAACATTTCGCCATAATATGAAGTCAGTGGGGTTCTTCTTCTCAGGATCTAAATCAACCCTCCGAAGGGAGAGCTCAGCCCTACTCAGATGAGATAGCGCACCAAAGGTTGGGAACTTTGATGTATCAAAGTAGATCCCGTTTCTTGTCTTATACGCGTAGCCCTTCTCTAGCAGAGTTTGTATCTGCTGAATCATCTGGGGTAAGTAGGCAGATACTTGTGCAAAGAGGGTTACACTGTCTACGCCTATTCGTCTTAAGTCTTCTATGCAAGCCTCCTTATATTTGGAGGCTATTTCGCTTGCAGTCTTTCCCTCCTTCTTAGCCTTCTCAAATATCTTATCATCGATATCTGTTATGTTGATGATGAAGTTCACCTTATACCCTAAGTATTTCAAGTATCGAGCCACCACATCGTAGAAGATGTAGGTTCTAGCGTGCCCTAGGTGAAGGTAATCGTAGACCGTTGGTCCACAGACAAACATCTTAACCAAACCTTCGGTAATAGGTGTAAAGACCTCTAGCTTGCGGCTGTACGTATTATAGACTTTAAGCGGCAAACTATCTGAATATCCCTCTGCTTAAGTCGGGTAAATACTTTAACGGTCAACAACATTAGGCTGGGTGATGGAGGGCTATAGAGAGAAGGCGCTAAGATCGTTCAAAGAGGTTAGAGAGGCGCTCACAAACCTAGACTTCGACGCTGGGATAAGAATCAAGGGTTCGCTCAGCGAGTTTAGTGAAGGTGGCTTCATCTTCCTCAGTAGGTCAACAGAAGGGTTTACAGTGAACCTCTGCGATGCTGTGAGGGATGAGAAGACCGGGCTTCTTCTAGCGGGTGGAAAAGAGAAGTGGCTTAAGTTTAAAGATTTAGATGAAGTTATGAAGTTTATTCTTAAAGCGGCTCAACGCCCCCTTAAAGCCTATCTCTATTAGAGTTTTGATATAACGCCTTCGTAGAGTAAATTCCGCGTCTGTTCGCTGTAGGCGTCTGGTAGGAATATTATAAAGCGCTCGAAGCCGAGTTCGGCGTAGTTGTTTATCTTAGTGAGCCAGTCTTCAGGGCTGCCGCATATATCTGGTTCTAGCCCCGTTGATCTAACCTTCCTAATGGCCTCTTCTCTAGTTTTGCCTAGGACACCTAGCCAATGGATCGACCTTCTTATGCTCTTAGCATCTCTGCCTATGCTTCTACACCACCCCTCTAGTATGCTGTGTAGCTTCTTGACTCGCTCTACACTTCCACCGTAGTTGGTCCAGTCGGCGTATTTAGCCGCGACTTTAAGTAGAAGCCTACCACTACCCCCTACGGTTATCGGTGGGTGGGGGCGCTGTATGGGTTTTGGTTGGCAGTAGGCTTCTTTGATCGAGTAGTATCTGCCTTTGAAGCTTGGTTTCTCCTCGCACCACATCCTAGTTATTATCTGTAGGCTCTCATCAAGCATAGAGATTCTTGTTGGGGCATCGGGATAAGGGTAGCCGTAGCGCTTATACTCCTCTTCATACCATCCAGCACCTATACCGAATTCAAGCCTACCTTGCGAGATGTTATCTAGTGTTGCTGCCATCTTAGCGAGGAGCGCCGGGTTGCGATAAGAATTACAGAGCACGAGCATACCCAACCTAACCCTATGTGTGATCGGAGCGAGGTAGCTCAGCAGCGACCAGCCCTCAAAACACGGTCCTAAGTTGCTTGGTTTGTGTTGAATGAAGTGGTCATAGAGCCAAAGCGACTCCACCTCACATTCCTCAGCCCACCTAACGATATTAAGAATCGTATCGCGAGCTTTTTCTGCTGAAAGGTGGTTTAATTCACCCCTCCAGCCTTGAGGGACGATTAACCCGAAAAGAACCAAGTGTTTAGACACCTTATGGCTTAGATCTATTAAGATTCTTAGCAGCCTTTACTAGGTTGCTCATCAGCATCGTAATCAACATGGGTCCAAGCCCACCCGGCACAGGGGTTATGGCTGAAGCCTTCTTGCAAGCGTCATCAAAGTCCACATCACCAACAACCTTACCCTCAAGATAATTGTTTCCAGCATCGATTATGACAGCGCCTTGCTTTATATGCTCGCTCTTAATCATCTTCGGCTTAGCAACATCTACCAAAAGAAGGTCTGCTTCACACAAATCTTTCGGAACACTTGTCACATCTTTAGAGTGGAGTTTAACCTTAGCGCCGAGGTTTAGGGCTATGGCTGCGAAGGGTCTGCCTAAGATCACGCTATCACCTAAGATGTGCACCGTGCTTCCGTTGAAGTCGAAACTAGCGAGTTTGGCTAGATCTAAGGCGGCTAAAGCACCAGCAGAGACGAAACCCTCTCTG
>CAYQXI010000043.1:0-5061 GCA_964421575.1 uncultured Nitrosopumilales archaeon | reverse complement strand
ATAACCTCAACCTCATAGCCAAGCCTTCTGAGGTTAAGCGCTGTATCCAAGACCGACCTATGCTCTATAGCGGATGTCACAACCTTCCTCTTTCTATATAGGGGGTGGTAGGCTACGCCCTTTATCGCTAGGTTGTTGCTTTCTGTCGCACCTGATGTAAACACTATCTCACTTGGCTTGGCGCCTATTTTAGCCGCTATGACCTCCCTAGCCTTCTCAACAGCTTCTGTTGCCTCCTCCTGCAGACTATGCCCGAACTCCCCACCTGGTAGACCGAACTTCTCGACCATGTATTCTAAGACGATCTTCGCGACCTCAGGATCAACAGGGGTTGTTTCAGCGTTATCTAAGTAGATCATCTACACCATCAACTGTATTTTTCGTATCATCTTAAACTTATAGTTTGCTAGAAGGCTGGGTGTGTCGCGAAGACCCTACCTATGAAGTCTCCGAAGAGGAAGGTAGCCAGAGCCGTGCCTAAGGTTAAGGCTATGCTTTCAGCGAACTCTTTGGGAAAACTTCTCTCCCCGACTACCGAACCATATAGGGTGAAGAAGAAGATCAGCAGAACCGCCACGCTCAGAGACCCTCCGAAGGCAAGGAGCATGGCTTCGGTTACAAAGTAGGGCGAGGCTAGGAGGGCTACTGCGCTGATATAGGCTATCGCAGTAGCTAGGGCTGAGAAGGCGGGCTTACTTGAGGTCTGCTGCTTCGCCTGAAGGTAGGCTGCTGAGCCCATCGATATTGCTGCTGCGAAGCCAACTACCAACCCCGCTATTCCCGCTATGAGTGTTGAGCTTGTCACACCGAGGAAACCAGCGTGCACACCTGTTATCTCGACTATAGCGTCAGCAAGACCAAGAACTATGAAGCCAAGGTACCTTACCCTCCCTTCATCTATCTGGTTCATGAACGCCCTCTCGTGCATCTCCTCATCCTCAATTATCTTCTGCAGAACTCTTTGATCTTCGCTAGAGAGCCCTTCTGAGACCCGCTTGTAACTCTCTATACTCTGCCTTTCGTGCCTTTCGAGAAACTTAAGAGTAAAGGTCAGCCCCATTAGCAGCCTAAGTATGATCATTCGATATGCGGCTGCTTTACTTACTTTAGGTGTGTATCCTCCAGCAAGTCTACTCCAGAATAGGTAGTGCTCCTCCTCTGCTTTGGCCAGCTCCTCCAATATCCTCTTTCTACTAGCATTTTTCTCACGCTTCGCTAACTCGATGTAGAGTTGGTAATCAGCATATTCGTCTTCACAGAACTGTTTGAACTTATCTGTGAGCATAGCACCGCTACCCCTCTTCTGGTATAAATAATCATCTTAGAGTCGCTTTTTAGAGTCACTATTACAGAGCGGTATTACGTTACAGAAAGGTTCTATGGTTCTCTTCGCAGCGCCCTCTTCCAAAAATCCTTAGGGAAATCAATAAGGGTGCTGTGTCTCCTTATCATCCAACCCCGACTGAGTCAAAGAGGTTTAGGTCGTCTCTTAACAATATGCCTCTTTTCAGCGCCTCTTTAGCCAAGCTGTCTTCACGCCCAAGCATCCTTCTGAACTCGCTGCTCGTTAGCGGTATGACCTCATAGTTAGGCGGTGTTTCGATCCTCTTCAGCCTCTCAACAGGGCTGCCGACCAGATCATCTGAGACTAGTAGTATGTCTACATCGCTCCAGATGTTAAAGTCGCCTCTAGCGTATGATCCGATGAGGTAGGCTGTGCACTTTATCGGAAGGCTACTAGCCCACTTCTTAGCCTCAGAAATAACCCTATCTATCACACTCTTCCTTGCTTTAATGACCTCCAAGCCTCCTCCACCCAACTGATTATAGACTTAGCGTACTCTATCGCTTGCGAAGCATCCTCCCTCGTGTAATAGTCCGCAGGCGACCCCTCAGCCCAAGCGTTGGGATAGCGAGTAGGCACGTAGTATTTGTCGAGCGTCTTAGCCCGCTGAAGGAGATTAAGAACCTTCAGCTCACTAGGTGCTGCCGCTAGTAATGCTGAGACGCTATGGCCATAGGCACCTAAACCTAACCCGCGAAGCAAACCTTTAACAGCAAATTCAGCGGATTGGTGTGCTTTAAAGCAAGCCCAGTTGTAGTCACCCCTTTCTAAATCGCCTTCAGCGGACCTAACGGTTCCTAAGGCCATCTTGAACCATCTTTTGAACTCATCTTCGTCAAGCAATCTGAAAAGAGATTCGAATTGTAATATATTTAAGGGTTGGCTTAGATAAACGCTTAAAAGATCTTCCACTCCTTTCTGTCTTTGAGAAGGCCATCTACGTGGGTTGGTGTAGAGAGCGGTTGAAGATAGCGATAGTCGGTATGGGTGTAGCGGGCTCATATCTAGCAGCTAGGCTTAGAGATGAGCATAAAGTAGTCGGTTTTGAGATGTTGCCTAAGGATAGGTTTGATGCGGTGTGTGCTTGGGGGACCTCGATTGGTGGCATTGATGGCTTCGCTAAGAAGGTCGGTTTGAACTTCGAGGACTACATACTGCACAAAGGTAGAGAGATGCATCTAGACCTCTTCGGGCGTTCGATCTACATAAAGCTGAAGGGTCTCTGCTCATTCGATAAACTTAGATTTATTCAAGATGTTGCAGAGGGGACTGAGGTAAACTACGGTAAATTTATTCCAAGAAGCAGCAGACTCGACGGTTTCGACCTAGTAGTGGATGCCACCGGGTTAGGCAGACCCCTCTTACCAAGAGTGGAGCATGATACCTTCATCCCTTGCCTACAGTATAAAGTAAAGTATAGGGAGCCGCCCTTCGACGACTTCTACATAAAGCCCTTCGGCGGCTTAACAGGCTACTTCTGGTACTTCCCTCTAGGAGATGGTTATGCCCACGTCGGTGCCGGGGACTTTAGGAAGAGGCACGTTGCTGAGCTCGCATCCTTTCTTAAGAAGTATCCTTGCGAGGTGCTTAAGAAAACCGGAAGGCCTGTTAGGATAACCCCGCCAAGTCTATGCAGACCATTTAGTGTAGATAAGGTGGTTGGTGTAGGTGAGTCGATAGGCACGGTCTACCCTATGCTTGGGGAGGGCATCATACCGAGCCTTCAGTGCGCTGAGCTTCTGCTCGAAAACTTCGACGACTTCTCTGCCTACGAGCGGGCTGTTTTAAAGAAGTTCTCAATTTACAATAAGGTCTTTGGCTTCATCCGCTCTAAATTAGAGAACACATTCACCCTAGCCTCGCAGCTCAGGAACATACTTTCACTCTTCTTCCATATGAAGTTTAATGAACCGAGATACGGTTTAGAGATTAGGTTAAGGGACGTGCTGAAGGTCGTCATCAAATAACCCTTTAGGAACGCTCCTCTAGAGGTTTCAGCATTCTTCTTATATTCGTCTGGTGCTATGGGTATGTTAAGCTTGATACTGGCCTTTGAGGGTATAGATAAGGCGGGAAAGGCTACGCAAGCCCGTCTGCTGAGCAGTATGCTTGAAAAAGAAGGTTACAAGTGTAAGACACTATCCTTCCCAGTCTACACCACGCCGATAGGCCGAGAGCTCAAGCTTTCGCTGCAGGGGCGTAGAAGCTACCCTATCCAAGTTAGGCATCTGCTTATGTCCGCTAACAGATGGGAGATGAAGGGTGAGTTAGAGTCCCCTGGGGTTGATGTACTTATACTTGACCGCTACATTCATTCGAATATAGCTTATGGTGTAGCGTCTGGGTTAGATCGAAGATGGTTGGAGTCTCTTGATCGGGGGTTACCTGAGCCGAACCTTGTGATACTGCTTGATATCTCGCCTACGACATCGCTTAAGAGGAAGATGAGGGGGAGGGATGTGAACGAGCAAGACCTAGCATATCTTGGAAGAGTAAGGTCGGTCTACCTTGATCTAGCAAGGGAGTATGGTTGGAGGGTTATTGACGCGGAGCGCAGCATTAAGCGGGTGCACGAAGAAATCTATGCGGTGGTAGAGGGTGAGATCCGAAAGCATCGAGCAGCTAACCCTTAATAACCACTCCAACGTGAAATAGGTGGAAGTATGCTGGAAACCGTAGCAGAAATAAGAGACCCTGTCCACGGATATATCTGTGTTACAGAGATAGAGAAGGCTATCATAGATCTACCTGTCTTTCAAAGGCTTAGGAGAATAAGGCAGCTCGCTGGCGCACACCTAACTTATCCGGGTGCTCAGCACAGCAGATTTGAGCATTCATTGGGCACTCTACATCTAAGCGGAGTAGCGGTTAATGTCCTCGCTCAGAAGGTTCCTCTTACAGAGGAGAGGGCTCAGGAGGTTAGGCTTGCCGCTCTTCTCCACGATATAGGGCATGGACCGTTCTCCCACGTTATTGAGGAGGTTATGGTCGAGCGGCGTGGGGTTACACACGAGGATGTTACTAGGCGTGTGATAAAAGAGACCGAGGTCAGCGATGTGCTCTCCAGATACGGTTTTGAACCAGATATTATGTCTGATTTTACTTTGGGGTTATGTGCTAGGCGCCCTAGGTTTCTTAACGAGGTGGTGGGCGGTGGGCTGAGCGTTGATATAATGGATTACCTATTAAGAGATTCCTACTTTACTGGGGTAGAGTATGGTAAAGTGGATGTGCACCGCATCATCAACTCCTTCGAGGTGGTTCAAGATCATCTTGCATTAGATCAAGCAGCCCTCTATGCCTTTGAAGCCCTAATGGTCGCTAGATATGAGATGTTCAGAGCGGTCTACTTCCACAGAACCGTTAGAGCGGCTGAGCTTATGCTCATAAGAGCGTTTACTTTAGCGGATGATTATCTGCATCTAACTGACACAACCGACCTCCAACGCTACCTTTCGAGGACTGATGAGGTCACGCTGGAAGATCTTGTAAAGATCGATCCTCAAGGTAGGTCGGATCTGAAGAGGGCTAGAGATCTGGCGTTAGGATATAAGAACCGAAACCTTGTGAAGTGTGTCTTCGAGAAGCCGATTCATAGGAAGGATCAGCTTATGGAGAGGATCTTCAGCCAGAAGAGCATAAGAGATGAAATAGCGTCAAAGATAGCTGAAGAGGCGAAGGCTCCACCTGAGGAGGTCTACATAGATGTGCCTACC
>CAYQXI010000042.1:0-8582 GCA_964421575.1 uncultured Nitrosopumilales archaeon | reverse complement strand
CCTGATAAAAAGAAAAATTCAATATTGCTAGTTGAAAGCAGCGCCGATTTTAATTGGTCATACTTCTTTTTAAATAACTCTTTATAAGCATTCCCAGCCCTAACGTATAAATCAAAAGCATAAGTTATCTTAGACCCAAAGCTGGTTTGTGGTTTTTGGAATATGCTGTTTCTAATATGGTAGAGGCGGTTAAGAAGTTTCCTATCATTTAAGTAATACGCCGGTTCTACAATCCGCGAGTTTTGCGAGATCGGAACGGAGTCATCTTTACGCGCGGAACACGAACCGATTATCACAATTTTCATACTAATTCTTTTGTCGCACTTGCTTTTTAACATTTTGGATTTCGTACCAATATCACAAGCTTCTTAGATTTCCCAACCTAACTTAGTAATCAATCATTGATAGGTTAGGCATTGATAGGTTAGAAAGATTAACTGACAAATCTTCAAGCTCGTAAGCAGACAACATACTCGAAAAATAGGAATAGGAATTAGTAGATAGTAGGAAGGTCAGTCTTTTATTTCCAGCGTCTCGTAGAGTGTCAGTATTGGAGCGACTCAATAAAACTGTCAATTGTTTAGATGCGGGCCTGGTGGGATTTGAACCCACGACCTACTGGTTTCCCCGTTCAAGGCAGGATACCCCGTCCGTAAGAGCCAGCCGCTCTACCTGGCTGAGCCACAGGCCCACATCACAACGATCAACCCAACCATCATTATATAAGTTGCTATCCCTAACTGAAACTAAAGACTATTTATACCCAAAGCCCTCAACAGATGCCGATGCTTTACTTTGTAGGCTTAGGCTTAAGCGGAGTAGAAAGCATCACACTAGAGGCACTCAAAGCACTAAAGAGTTGCAAAAAAGTCTACCTTGAACACTACACCAACCCATCAACACCATCGGCAAAGGAGCTAGCGGAATTCTTAGGTAGGGATGTGGTGGAGGTGTCGAGGGAGTTCGTAGAAGACGGCAGAAGGATACTGCGTGAAGCGAAGGAGGTTGACGTCGCTTTAGCTTGCTCAGGAGACCCCATGGTTGCGACAACACACCAAGAGCTCAGAGTAAGAGCGGTCAAAGAAGGTGTGGACACGAAGATAATCCACGGCACATCCATAGTGGGCTGCATAGCTGGAGAAGTAGGGCTCCACCAATACAAGTTCGGTAAGATCGTTACTGTGACAGCATCAACACCCACACTCAGCACCGTGCTCGACACAGTCTACTGGAACCTACTCAGAGGGCTGCACACACTCCTACTACTAGAGTGGCAACCAAACCGAACCCTAACACCGAACGAGGCTCTGAAGATGTTGATCAACGCCGACGAAGAGGTGAGGCTAGGCGTCTTCAACCCAAACCTATTCACCATAATAGTTGCCCGGCTCTGCCAAAGAAACCAGCTGATAAAAGTAGGGCTACTTAAAGATCTGCTACACCTCGACTACGGCGAACCACCCTACAGCATAGTCATACCAGCAGACTTACACTTCACAGAAGCCGAGGCTCTAGAAACACTCTTCAAAATCGAGTGCAGCAACATCAACAACACACAATACGCTAAGAGTAAAGCTAACGTTTTAGTACCAAAATATGTTGAGAAGACACGCGCAGCCTTAAAGAAGGTGAGGGAGATGCTCGCCACAAAAGAACTTAAACTAAATACCAGCGATCTGCTCGAGAACGTCGACTGCTACAGCAGCGACGCACTACGCTTCCTAAACGAGGGGAAGACCGAGCTCGCCATACTCAGCATAGGCTACGCCGAAGGACTCCTAGACTCACTACGCTTCATAGGGCTGGTGGAGGTACCTTGGTGAGCAGAGAGATAAAAGAGGTTTTAGCAAAGATCTTCACCCTCCAGCTAAAGCAAGGAGTTGCGAGAATAGAGGATCTCAAACAAACACTACCCTTTACCTTAGCGACGCTAAAGAAGCTTATTAGAGAAGCGGCCAAAAGAGGGCTGATTAAAAGAAGCCGCGGAACCTACCTCTTAACCGAGAAGGGTAGAAAGGCTCTAAAAGTTGTTCTAACAGGTGGGGTCTTCGACGTTATACACCCCGGGCACATCTACACGCTAAAGTCATCCAAGGCTTTGGGCGATGTGCTAATAGTTTCGGTCGCAAGAGATAAGACGGTCTTAGCGAATAAGGGGCATATGCCCATAAACAGCGAATCAGAGCGTGTTGAGCTCGTCTCCTCAATCAAATACGTTGATCTAGCGCTCCTAGGTAGCGAGTCGAACATCTACGAAGTCGTCGAAGAAGTACGCCCAGACATCATAGCCATAGGATATGATCAGAAGCACAAGGAGGATGAGCTGCGTTCAGAGAGTGAGAAGCGAGGCATAAAGGTGAAGGTAGTAAGATTAGATACCCCAAAACCCCATGTAAAGACATCCACCATACTCAGAACAAGAGACGACATATTAAATGACTTTTAGCGGTTAGAATCATCCTCTGTCAAGCGCACGTTAATAGTAACTTCAGCACCGTCCTTTAACCCAAGCCTCTCTCTAACATTCACAGGCGCTATAAACTCTACGACACTATCATCATAATGTGTACGATCTATGGCAAGCACCGCCCCCTCAATCACGTTATTTAAGGTGGCTTTGAAGCACCTAGCTCCACCATAGGTTCGCTGCCCATCCTCAAACTCGTGTATTCTTATCCCCCTATAATGCTCCAGCTCCCGCCTAAGCCTCCTATCAAGAGGTGTGGAGAGCTTGATGTTCAGCGTGCCCGGATATGGGTCAAACCCAAGTTTCGCTATGAACTGCTTTCGATAGCCTTTCAGAGAAACGTAGTACGCACCCTCCCCGATCCCTGTGAACACCCTTCCACGCAAGGTTATGGATTCGGGCATCGCCTCTAAAGCCTGCCTCAGCCTCTGGTAGATGTCGGTCAATATCTGCAGACCTTGCTCGCTCAATTTTACACCGTAGCCTCCTTTCACCCTTAACCGCTCTATGTAGCCCTCCCTCTCCAACTCAAGTAGATGGTTGGATGCTGCCTGCTGTGAGCGGCCGATCCTCTTAGCTAACTCATATGTTGAGATCTTGATCGGCTCATCCTTAGCACCCATGAGAAGGAGCTCTATGAGCGTAGGTATGAGTGCTGGCTTTATCTTAGGCTGCTTATCCCCAGCTTCTTGCAAGCCTATCAGCCTCTTTCAGCGCATCTGGGTATCTTAGGCCGAGAAGTTGAATTATTCTCCTCACACCACTCAACCCAACTTTATGCCCGGGGCTCACGTAGAAAGCTTTGCAACCCCGTGGTTTAACGCGGTAGCCTACACAGCTACCCTCATAAATTATTCTAGTGATTACTTTGCCGCTATCTTCGACCTCACCGACCAGAAGCCTCTTAGCCACACCCACCGTAGGTAAGTCGAGAAGAACACCTACCACCGTGGCTAACCCAGCTCTTCTGGGGTGGGCTAGGCCGTGACCATCTACTAGAATAAGATCGGGCACACTCCTAAGTTTCCTATATGCAGCTAACAAAAGGGGTGCTTCCCTAGCGTAGAGTAGTGTTGGTATGTATGGGAATGAGGGGGTGCTTCTTATCACACTCTCCTCAACAACACCTTTCCCAATCTCCCAGATCACAGCGGCTGCTGATGCCGTGTTGTTGAAGTAGGCTGCGTCAAGTCCACACACCTTGCTTACCTTCGGCTCCGCTCCCCCTCTATACAGCTTGGCTATGGCTTTCTGCATAACCTCGAAGAAGATTATCTGATCCTCTGTGGGCTTAGGGTTCATTGCTGCCCGCCGCTTTAAGCGTCTTCTGAAGGTCTTTTATGAGAGCAGCACGCCTTAATTCTTCGGTTACGATGGCTCTCGTGTCCTCGATAAGTATTCTGGCGACATCGGTCTTTCTCCTTATCCCTTGCACGATATGGTCGTAGGCTGCGAAGGGTGTTAACGAAGCGTATATATCTTCCATCGCCCTGAAGAGCCTTATAGCTTCCTTCACCCTACCCTCCCTCAAGCGGTCGTAAACCATCCTTTTGATCTCACCTACAGCATCTAAGATGCCTAAGAGGTAGGGTATGTCATCTACACCCAATTCCTCCTGCTTAGGTATGCTCCTCTTCTTAGATACGGCTATCGTTATAGATGCCTCAACATACTCCGCAGCCGGTTGTATAAGATATTTCTGGAGGTCGTTGCCCGCAATCTTAGAAGTTTCGACCAAAACCCTCCTCGACTCCTTAAGTAGGCGTTCAGCTTCCCTCCTCCTCTTCGCGTGCACACAGATGATGGCTTTAGAAGCGTTAAGCGTTACTCCACGCACATCTCTTAAGATCTTTTCACGTCTTTCCTCTATCTCCCTAAGCCTGCCCTCAATCTTACCCAGCGTCTCCGCATCTATTAAACTACCCATTTTGCCTTCTACTGGTTTAAGCGGCTAAAAATATCTTTCGAGCACCTACCTTTTGTATAAGAAGAGTTTCACGCTGTTTGCTCCACTCATATCGAGCCCTCTGATTCTTATGATCTTAGGTAATCTGCCTTTCCTACCCACGTATCTGCCTTTGACGATGAACACACCATACAAGTGATCGATCTTATCCGCCTCCTCCAACCCCTTTTGCACAGCGGTCTCATCTTCTCCCTTAACCGCATTGCATATTCTTGTGGCGGCAGCATCGGCTAGAGCGGCGCTCTCAGCATATACAACCGCAGCATCCGCCTCACCGAAACTGATCGCGTGACTAACGGTAGCGGAGCTCGTTGCCAACCCACTAGGTAACCCATCACCCCCCAGCACGAAACCGATCTTATTGGAGAGTGAGGTTGCACCAGCATAAAGTGCAACGCAGATCTCTCTATCTGAGGTGGCCGAAACCTCTCCCCCGTTCTCGACCACCCTTACCCTACAGCCCAACTTCCTCATGCTTCTGGTGGCTAAGTCCGCTAACGCTCCGGGTAAAGCTGCCATAGGACCTACATCCGCTACTTCAGCCGCTGCGCAAGCGAGTTTCGCTGCTTCAGGTGCGTCTTGGAGTGGTTTTATCGGTTTGAGTGCGTATCTGAATCTTAGATCTCTTCTTGTGTAGTGTTCTAGTAAGAGCCTCTGCTTGAAGACGGTTTCTGCGGCGAGAGATATGGCTTCTCCTTTATCTGAGATTATGTGTAGGTTTGATTCGTTGATCCTCACGTTAGCGTAGTAGAGGCCCCTATGGTATGTGGAGTGTATGCTTGGGAAGGTTATCAGCGTGCTTAGATTAGCTGGATGGCTTTGCGTGGGCAGGCCCTCACACATATACCACAACCTATACACCTCTTCGCATCTATCTCAATATCTAGGCTTTCATCAAAGCTTATGGCTTTGGAGGGGCAAGGTGATATGCAGGCGCCGCAGGAGATGCAGAGCCCTCTGTCGATCTCAACCAGACTACGGAGCTCGGTGACCTCTAACCCAGATGCTCTAAGATATTCTAAGGTGCTCTTTAGCGCTGGTCCTTGTGTAGCGACATCTATAACCATCTCACCCCCTATAGGTGTTAGCTTGGCTTCAAGTATGTTGATCAGCAGCCCGGTCTTCAGTATGAGTTCAGCTAAGATCGGTTTAGAAGCGGCTTCGTGTGGATAACGGAGCTTCACCTTCACAACCCTCTCCTCCCCACGAGTTTCCTAGATATGTCGTCTGACGTAATCAGCCCCTTTACACGCATTACATCGTCAACCACGGGTAACCCTGAGATGTGGTGCTCTGCCATCCGCTTAGCTACCTCATCAACCCTTTCAGACTCCTTTGCTGTTATGACGTGCCTCGTCATTATCTCCTTCAAAGTCTTCTTGTCTTCAGCCAGAGCTCTTGTCAGATCCCAGGTTGTTACGATTCCTATCAGCACGCCTTCTTCGTTCACGATGGGCACGTGGTCTATATTCTTTTCAACGATCATCTTTGCCACCTTCTTTATCTCGTCCTCTGCTTTCGCTAAGATGAGGTCTGTAAGGGGCATCATAATGTCACCAACGGTCACCTCACGCTTCTTGATCTTGAGCGGCTTGAACTCTCTGTAGTTCGGTAGGAGCTCTATTGGGCGCTGTATGAAGAACTCTCTGGATTCAATCCACCGCTTAAGCGTCTCGGCTATCTTCCTAGCGACCTTTAGGCTTGAGAGGGGGGATGAGGGGACCTCCTTATCTCCTATGATTACTTTACCGGATTTGAGCTCGGCGTAGTTGCTCCTCTTAATGATCGGTCTATCTCTAGAGGGCACACTATAATCGAGTATATCTACAGGGATATCGTCGTCTTTAAGCGCGGCTGTGGCTGCTACACGCATATTTATGATCGGGATCGGGATGCCTATACCAACATAAAGGGTTGTGCCGTAGTTGTAGAAGACAGCGCCCTTCAAATATTCTGCATTCATCCCTCTGAGGTCTCCTTTGACCGCGAGTGTCGCAAACCCGCTTTGAGGTTTATGCTGCGTACCTTCGCCTACAACGTAGCCGACGCCCCCTCCTAGGAAGATTCTGGTGCCGAAGCCGATCGTCTCTAAGTTCAGATCTTTGTAGAGGGGGCTTAGCTGACCCGAGCCTGAGAAGGTTACGTTACCGTATCTGGGTAGGAGGGTTCCCATGTAAGTGTAGAGGGTGCGATCTGAGCTATTTGTTGCAGCGTTGTATCTTTGGTAAGCGTTACGCGGATTGTAGAGGTAGGCTTGGTTAAGATCATCCAGCGTGATCGTGGTCTCAAGGCTTCGCCTTGGGTAGCAGTCTGTACCATATGACTCAGCCCTTAACTCAACTTCTTTACCTGAAACAAGGTCCTCTATCACATGCCCCCCACCATACTCAAAAGGTTTAGTTTCACTCATAGCGGTAGCGCCTACGTATGCGTCCACAGCAGCAAGCCCTTTATACACAGGCACATCATTAAGCCAGCATCTAACCATCTTAATAGGAGGCTCAGAGTGACCAAAATTTAGGAAAGCGCCTGAGCTGCACATCGCGCCGAATGTGCCTGTTGTAACTATATCCACTTCTTTAGCAGCCTTTTCTAACCCGCTCCGCTCAACGAATTCGATGAACTCTTCAGCGGTCATAACTACAGCGTCGCCTTGTCGAATCTTTTCGTTGATATCCTCGTAGCTTCTAAGCTCTTCTTTACCACGTTCCTCGTTCAATCTCATTCAACCTCTGGTTGATTTGTAGTGTTTAACAACTTTTCTATGCATTTTTCAATGCTGCTTAATTTTTGATTAAACACTATACATATGGTGCTCTTCAACAGCTTCTGGGACTAAAAAGATTGATAGGGGGCTAATAGAAAGTTAGCAAAACGTTTAATAACTATAGCGTAAAAGAGCAAACACCTCGGCGACAAACATGCAAACATCAGCCAGTAACGGCGTAATAGCTTACTTCGTCATGGAAGTTGGGTTATTTAGTAGTATACCCACCTACAGCGGCGGGTTAGGTATACTTGCAGCAGACACTTTAAGGGCTGCGTCTGACCTGAACTTACCGTTCGTTGGTGTTACTTTACTTCATAGACGAGGATACTATAAGCAGGTTCTAACTCCTGATGGAAGGCAGATGGAGGAGTTAGATGATTGGAATCCTTCCGAGCATCTGACCAGACTCCCGGTTGAAGTTGCTGTTGAGCTTGAAGGTAGGAGCGTTAAGGTTGGTGCTTGGAGGACAGAGGTAAAGGGTGTGGATGGCTGTAGTGTGCCGCTTATCTTCTTGGACACCAACTTGAATGGGAACGTGCCGGAGGATAGTGAAATTACGTCTCTCCTCTATGTGGATGACAAGGTTTGCAGACTGAAACAGGAGGCGGTCTTGGGCATAGGTGGTGTGAGGATGCTCGACGCCCTGGGCTACACTGTTAAAAAATATCATATGAATGAAGGGCATACAAGCTTGGTAGCAGTAGAGCTTCTTAGAAGATATGAGATGGTGGAGGAGGAAGTTAAAAGAAAATGCGTCTTCACAACACATACACCCGTACACTCAGCAAACGACATCTACCCTTACCACTTAGTGAACCAAATCTTAGATGGTATAGTGCCTGAAGACGTTTTGAGGAAGTTTGGCGGGCATGATGCGCTAAATATGACGCTACTCGGCTTGAATCTGAGCGGCTTCGCTAACGGTGTGAGTAAGAGGCACGCCGAAGTCGCTAAGCAGCTATATCCAAGCCACGACATAAAGGCTATAACTAATGGTGTTTACCCCTATAGTTGGGTCTGTAGAAGCCTAAGGGAGGTTTACGACAATTATCTGCCGGGGTGGAGCAAAGAGCCCGAAATTCTGAGTAGAGCTGATCTGATACCGGATGATGAGCTTTGGCAAGCGCATTTGGAGGCTAAGAGGGATCTGATCGACTATGTCAATCAGAGGGCTTCGACAGACTTGTCTTATGAGGTTCTGACTATAGGTTTCGCTAGGAGAGCGACGGGCTACAAACGGCATACCTTGATCTTTTCGGATCTGGGTAGGTTGAAGAAGATTGGGGGTGGGGGTAGGCTTCAGATAGTTATGGCTGGGAAGGCGCACCGCAATGATATACAGGGTAAGGAGATGATAGAGGCTGCGCACCGCTGTATTA
>CAYQXI010000041.1:0-9198 GCA_964421575.1 uncultured Nitrosopumilales archaeon | reverse complement strand
TCAGCTTTCTGGGAGGCTTCTTTCAATTCTCTATGTGAGATTCTTGGGATTATTCTGTAGAATAGTGTTGTTCTACTAATTTTCTTTCAATTCTCTATGTGAGATTCGTTATTTCGTTTGGCTGGTATTTGGTCTGCGGATATTTTTTCTTTCAATTCTCTATGTGAGATTCCGACCCCTTTTCTCGCCTATTTTATAGGTTTAGGGCTTGATTTAAACCTTTCTAAACCCAGTTTATCCGCTACCCCCCAACTTGCACCACACTATATAAAGGGGTAGCGAGTGTGATGCTTCATTGATGCCAATAGTTTATTCAGACCACTGCTGCTGAGCGGAGCGTTTCAGCATGCTACTAAAATCCTCTCGAGGTCTTTCTTATGTATGCGGGCTTTTTATTCGGCTACGCGAGGTTTTAATCGCCTGTTGTTGCCATATCTCCATCGAGCCTAATGAAGCATCAGCAGAACTCGCTTGCCTCCTCTACCTTAACCTATACCCCCGATCCTTGTCTATGCTCGGACACACTTAACGAGCAGCCCATCCAACAGAGCTGATAACTCTTATCTTCCAGCCAACCGCTACCTGAGGCTATGTGTGGGCTCACAGGATACAAAGGCGAAGCCCTAACTATCCTAGAGAAGGCCGGTCTCTCCGTAGGCGACTTAGTTAGGGTCGAAACCACTGACGCCTCTTTTGAAGGCTATCTGATGCCTAGGTATGAGCTGGCAGATTCGCTTCACATAGTCATCAAGCTAAAGAACGGCTATAATATCGGGATCTCTGTCAAGAAGATCCGTAGCGTAACGAAGATCGCAGAAGGGGAGAAGCCGAAGTACACACCACCCCAACCACCCCGACTCAACACCAACCTACCAAAGGTGCTCATCTTAAGCACAGGAGGCACCATAGCGAGCAGAATAGACTACCGAACCGGAGCCGTACACCCAGCCTTAACAGCAGAAGACCTCTACGCCTCAGTCCCAGAGGTATCTGAAGTAGCTCAAGTCGACGCAGAAGTCCTCTTCAGCATATTCAGCGAAAACCTAAGAGCAGAGCACTGGTGCAAGATAGCTGAGCACATACACACCTCTCTTAAGAAGGGGTATAGCGGCGTAGTCATAACACACGGAACAGACACCATGGGTTATACTGCTGCAGCACTATCATTCGCCCTAAGAGGTGTGCCTGTGCCCATCGTTCTAGTAGGTGCGCAGCGTTCTTCAGACCGCCCATCCTCTGACGCTGCTACGAACCTTTTGGCTGCGACGCTCGTCGCCTCCCGAGCGCCTTTCTCCGGGGTTTTTGTGGCTATGCACGCCGGGTTGAGCGATGATGTGATAGCGGTTCACCACAGCGCTTCTGTTAGGAAGAACCATACGAGTAGAAGAGACGCTTTCCAATCGATAAACCGGAGACCTGTAGCATACGTCAAAGATGGTGTTATCCAGCAGATAGACCCTAACCTACCGCCCAGAAGAACGCCTTCAGACGACTTTAAGCCGGCTGCTAGATTTGAGGAACGTGTCGCTCTACTAAAATTTCACCCAAACTTCGACCCCACCTTAATAGATTATCTGGTTGATAAGGGCGTAAAAGGTCTCGTCTTAGAAGGGACTGGGTTAGGGCACGTAGGACACTACTGCTACGACTCAATCAAGAAGGCTATCGAAAAAGGGGTCTTGGTGGGGATGAGCTCCCAGTGCATATGGGGTAGAGTCAGAATGACCGTTTATGACACAGGAAGAGATCTGCTTAACATAGGTGTGCTCCCCCTAGACACACTATTCCCAGAAGTCGCTTTGGTTAAGATGATGTGGGTCTTGGGTAATGCAGAGACGTTAGAGGAGGCGAAGAAGATGATGCTCGCAGACCTCGTAGGCGAATTCGCCCCACGCCTACTCGTGGAGGAGCGAAGAGGGTTTGAGTAGCTTCTATAAAGAGATCGGGCTGCTCGTAGGCTTAGAGATCCACCAGCAGCTAGCCACCTCAACAAAACTCTTCTGCAGATGCAAGCCTATAGATGAGGAGCATCAAACACCAAGGTTCCAGAGGAAGCTCAGACCCTCACAGAGCGAGCTCGGTGAAATAGACCCAGCCGCCCTCTTCGAATTCAAAAAGAAGAAGCCGTTCATATACTATGTCGGTGAACAATCCGCTTGCCTAGTAGAGGCTGATGAAGAGCCACCCCACCCAATAAATGAGGAGGCTGTCGATATCGCCCTCATAATCGCTCTAGCACTAAACTCAACACCTGTAGACGAGTTACACGTTATGAGGAAGATCGTGATAGACGGCTCCAACACCACAGGCTTCCAGAGGACCGCCATCGTAGCCCTCGGGGGCGCGCTTAAAACACACATAGGTAACATACCTGTCCAAACAATATGCTTAGAGGAAGACGCTGCTAGGCTCCTAAGCGAAGCCGAAGGTGTAAGAAGCTACGGTCTGGATAGACTATGCGTGCCTCTAGTCGAGGTCGCTCTAGCACCTTTCACAGCCTCGCCAGAGGAGGTTCAAGGGGTAGCGTACACGCTCGGTAGGCTTATGCGCTCCACAGGTAGGGTTATGAGGGGGCTCGGCACTATAAGGCAAGACATCAACATATCCATCAAAGGGGGAGCGGTTGTAGAAGTCAAGGGTGTTCAGAACCTAGACCTAATCTCAAAGATCGTCGACTTCGAAGCCAAGCGGCAGCACTTCCTAATGAAGATCGCTGAAGTGCTAAGAAGCAGAGGCGTAGGTGTTGAAGACGCCGTAGGCGAGGTGAAGGAGCTTAACGATTTGTTCAAACAGACCTCAAGTAAAATCATAAAGAAGGTCCTAGATGCTGGAGGCGCTGTAGTAGGTTTAGCCCTACGTGGCTTCAAGGGGCTGCTCAAACTCGAGGAGTATCCAAACATAAGGCTAGGTAGAGAGTTCGCTGATTTAGTCAGATTCTACGGGATAGGAGGGATCTTCCACTCAGACGAGCTGCCAGCATACGGCATATCAGAAGAAGAGGTAGCAAAGGTGAGAGAAGCGCTTAAAGTAGGGGGTGAAGACGCCTTCATACTAATAGCCGGGGACAGAAGCACATTAGAGGACGCCGTAGAAGCCGTTATCGAAAGGGCTAGGGCTGCTGTAAAGGGTGTGCCGCCTGAAACAAGAGGACCAACACCAGAAGGAACTACGAGATTCATACGCCCAAGACCCGGTCCAGCGAGGATGTATCCTGAAACAGACATACCACCACTACCGATTTCTGAAGAGAGGATAGAGCGGCTGCGCACTCTGATACCGAAGCCTTGGGATGAAGTAGTCAAAGAATACGCAGCAAAATATGGTTTGAGTGAAAAGCTCGCAGCCCAGATCTGCGACTCAGAATACCTAACGCTATTCGAAGAGGTTGTTAGAGAAACAAGTGTCCAACCGAGTTATGTAGCCGCAACCTTAACCGAGACCCTAGTTAACCTATCACGCCTAGGACTAAAGGTGGAATCGCTCCCAAACACTACCTTAAAAGAAATCTTTAAGCTCGTCGATGAAGGTAAAATATCAAAGGAGGGCGTGCCAGCAATTTTAGAGAAGATCCTAAGAGGAGAAGCAAGAAACCCAAAGGAGGCAGCTGAACAACTAGGCCTAACACCTCTCTCAGAAGAAGAAGTGAAGAGGAGAGTAGTAGAGTTGGTAGAGCGAAACAGACAGCTCATAAAATCTAAAGGACAAGGTGTCTTCAGCGCCCTAATGGGTGAGCTGATGCGTGATCTAAGGGGTCGAGTCGATGGAAAGAAGCTCAGCCTACTCCTACAAGAAGAGGTTAAGCGTGTAGTAGAAGAGGAAGGTGGTAGGTGAAGTCTTCACTTCACCTATAGTAGGGTACGGTAACCTTCTCTAGAGGTTTCCCTTCTTTCGATGCCTTGACCTTCTTTATCGCTTCCTCAAAGTGTCTGAAAGAGACTGCAGCCTCATCTACGTGCTTCTGAACCTCTTCAGGCGTCTTATACTTGTTTACGAACTCCTGCAGCACCAGCGAAACAGCGGTGTTGACTACAGCAGCAAGATCTGCACCACTAAAGCCCTCGGTCAAGTCAGCGATCTTGCCTAAGTCGACATCCTCTTTAAGCGGCTTCCCTCTTGTGTGTATCTGTAGTATCTGAAGCCTAGCAGCCCTATCTGGCAGAGGCACATACAGCAGCTTGTCAAAGCGCCCAGCCCTAAGTAGAGCTGGATCAAGCATATCGATTCTATTTGTTGCAGCAAGCACAACTACACCAGAGAGAGGCTGAATACCATCAAGCTCAGTTAGGAGCTGGCTTACGACGCGCTCAGTAACCATGCTATCACCACCAAGCCCCCTAACAGGCGCTATAGCATCTATCTCGTCGAAGAAGATGATGCAAGGCGCTGCTTGTCTAGCCCTTCTGAAGACCTCTCTTATGCCCCTTTCAGATTCACCAACCCACTTGGAGAGCAGTTCGGGTCCTCTTACGCTTATGAAGTTCGCTTCACTCTCTGTTGCCACAGCCTTAGCGAGCAAGGTCTTACCCGTGCCAGAGGGGCCGTAGAGGAGTATGCCTTTAGGCATCTGGTAGCCGAGCTTCTTATACAACTCCGGGTACTTGAGGGGCCATTCTACAGCCTCCATAAGCTCCCTCTTAACCGACTCAAGACCGCCGATATCCTCCCACTTTACATCGGGTGTTTCAAGGTAGACTTCTCTCATGGCTGATGGTGTAATCTCCTTTAGGGCGTTTTCAAAGTCCTCCATTGTAACCACAAGATTATTGAGGACCTCTGGTGGGATCTTCTCTTCATCAAGCTTCAAAGACGGTAGGACCCTTCTAAGCGCCTTCATAGCGGCCTCCTTACACAGATACTCTAAGTCAGCGCCAACAAAACCGTGTGTCACCGAAGCCAGTTTCTCAAGATCGACATCTGATGCAAGAGGCATGTGTCTGGTGTGTATCTGAAGTATCTCAAGCCTACCCTTCTTATCAGGCACCTTGATCTCTATCTCGCGATCAAATCTACCCGGTCTGCGTAGTGCTGGGTCTAAAGCGTTTGGCCTGTTTGTTGCGGCGATAACTATGACCTTGCCTCTTGCCTCCAGACCATCCATTAGGGAGAGGAGCTGGCTTACGACACGCCTCTCAACCTCTCCGGTAACCTCTTCTCGCTTGGGTGCGATGGAGTCTATTTCATCTATGAAGATTATGCTAGGCGCCTTCTCCTTAGCCTCTTTAAAGATCTCCCTTAACCTAGCCTCAGATTCACCATAAAACTTGCTCATAATCTCAGGGCCGCTTATGCTTATGAAGTGAGCATTACTT
Source organism: uncultured Nitrosopumilales archaeon (assembly GCA_964421575.1). Taxonomy (GTDB): domain Archaea; phylum Thermoproteota; class Nitrososphaeria; order Nitrososphaerales; family JAAOZN01; genus JAAOZN01. The sequence continues at coordinate 3,889 of CAYQXI010000041.1, read as the reverse complement.
TCGTTAGCCACAGCCTTAGCCAGAAGCGTCTTACCCGTACCCGGAGGACCGTAGAGCAGTACACCTTTAGGCGCCTCAACACCAAGCTTCTCAAATATCTCTGGGTGTCTGAGCGGGAGCTCTATCATCTCCCTTACCTTCTGAATCTCCTCTTTCAAGCCACCTATGTCTTCGTAGGAGACCTGTGGGACGCCGCGGAGCGCTTCACCCTTCTCAGAGATTACGAAAGTAGTTCTCTGAGTTATGATGACTGCATCCGCAGCTGGGCTTATACTGATAACTTGGAAGGTGAGTCTGCCGCCAAAGTAGGGGATCATCACATTATCGCCTTTGGTTACCGGTACGCTCTCTAGAGCGTCTGCAAGGTACCTTTCATCTATGGGTGGTATGGCTTCTAGGGGTGCTACTACGATCTTGTCAGCTGGCACAGCCTTTATCTTTCTGATTGTAACAGTATCGCCTATAGCTACACCAGCATTATTTCTGATTAAACCGTCTATCCTTATTATTCCTCTTCCTTCGTCTGATGGGTAGAGTGGTAAGCACTTTGCTACCGTCCTCCGCCTACCCTTGATTTCAATGATGTCTCCGGTTGAAGCGTCCGTAGCGTCCATGGCGTCGTAGTCGATCCTCGCTACGCCTCTGCCTACATCTCTGGTGTAAGCCTCAAGTACCTTCAAGGTGACCGTTTGGCTCATCCTTGACACACCATCGTCTACTCTATGTTAATCTTGTAGAACCCTTTATTAGTCTTCTCCTTAAGCGGGAAACTAACCTCAAGCACCCCATTCTGGAAGCTCGCCTTAGCCTTAGTCGGGTCGACCTTAACCCTAAGAGGTATCTCTGCCTTGTATTTGCGGTCTCCACGCTCAGCAGAGATAGTAACGGAATCCTCTAAAGCTTGAATGTCTATGTCGCTCTTTTCAACTCCTGGCAGCTCAACTACAAGCTTCAGTTCGCCGCGCTGCTCATCTAAGATCTGGTCGCTGATCGGCTCTCTGCAGCCTTGTAGACCCGGTTTAAGGTTACCGAAGGTTCTGAAGATGGGTGCGCCCTCTGGGTTTAAGGTAAGAGAAAAGCCGTAGATGAATGGTTTGTTAAAGTGTTCTCCCTCAAATTTGAGGAAGTTTCTGATAGAGTCTTCGATCTCACGCTCCATCTCCGCCATTATCTTGTCTATTTCATCCAATATGTCTCTAAACCTCCTCCTATCTTCGAACATTTTAACCACCGGTTAATAACTATCGGTTAACCAAAATATAAGCATTACTTGATTGATTTATTGAAATAAATTGCAAAAACGTCATATATTCTAAAGATGATTGCTTAAGAATCTTTAAGAGCGGTAATAGCGATTTCTTTATATGCAAAAATCAGAAGCTTATCTCACTAATTAGCGTAAGCGGCTATCATCTTTTATAAGCCACTACGCCATATGTAAGGCTGACCACGGTTGAGTAGTATAGTCAAGGTAGCGTGTTCACCTACTAGGCTTAAGATACTGGGTCTGCTTGCCTCTAGACCACATACTATGCAGGAGCTGGCTTCACTGCTAGAAGTCACACCACAGGCGGTTATGAAGCATCTTAAGGTTCTAGAACGGTATGGGTTGGTGAAGAGTGTAGAGTTAGAGAAGTTTGGTAAGCAGATGGTATATTTGGCTAAGTTTGTCGACGCCTACTTATATTCAGATAGAAGCCTAGACGCAATCTCCATCTATATTGCGAAGGTTTCTCAAAGTGATGAGCTGGGCTTAGAGCTTGAGGCAAAAACTTTTGTGGAGGCGCTTCGTGAAGTAGATGATGAAATCTATCTGCTTAGACGCCGGCTGAGGGATCTGAGGAATAGAGAGTGTCGCCTCTACAAGAGGCTGATTGAGCTACATAACCTAAAACAGAGCTTGCTGGGTAAGAGGGGGTTGACAAACGAAGAGAGCTTGGTCTTGGGGATTTTAGAGAGCAAGGACCCTCGGAAGACCGCAGAAGAGGTTGCTAAAGCATTGAACTGCTCTAACGAAGAGATCTTTGAGCTTATGGAAAAGTTTAAAGAGCGCTATCTTCAGGAAGAATAAGCGCGATACCTTTACATAGAGATGGTATGATATAGCCACATACCTCCTATCTGACAACTCTTAGGGTGTCTCTGGATGGTTCATAGGGTTGCTGTAGTCGACCTTGATAACTGCCATTCTAGAAAGTGTGGGTTTGAGTGTATAAAGTTCTGCCCGGTCAACAAAGGTGGAGGCAAATGTGTAGTCTTAGATGAAAAGGGTAAGGCTGTCATAAGCGAGGAGCTCTGCACAGGCTGCGGAATCTGCGTCAAGAAATGCCCCTTCAAAGCTATAACGATAGTGAATCTTGCTGAGCAGCTGAAGGAAGAGAAGATTCACCAGTTTGGTGCCAACGGTTATCGGCTATTTAGGCTTCCGACGCCAAGAAAGGGTGCTGTAGTAGGGCTGGTAGGTAAGAACGGTGTGGGAAAGAGCACGACCATAAAGATACTTTCAGGCACACTAAAACCCAACCTGGGATTCTATGATTCACCACCAGATTGGGATAAGATCATCGAAGCCTTTAAAGGCACAGAACTGAAGGAGTACTTCGAAAAGATCGCCTCCAAGAGCCTAAGGGTCTCTGTTAAACCTCAAGCTGTATACCTTCTCTCAAGACTCTGGAAGGGGACTGGTAGAGATCTCCTCAAAGCATATGATGAGAGGGGTGTTGCTGCTACCCTCGCTGTATCTCTTAACCTAAAGGATGCGTTGGATAAGTCTGTCTCTGAGCTGAGTGGAGGTGAATGCCAGCGGCTCGCTGTTGCAGTTGCGGCATCTAAGGATGCAGAAGTCTACTTCTTTGACGAGCCCTCTTCCTACAACGATGTCTACCAGCGGATGGCTGTAGCAGAAGTGATTAGAAGCCTCGCCTCAGAGGGGAGAGCTGTTGTGGTCGCTGAGCACGACCTCACCTTACTCGACTACCTCAGTGACTACATACACATCCTTTATGGTGAACCAGGGGTTTATGGTATCGTATCTAAAGTGCAGTCCTCGAGAACAGGCATAAACATATTGTTAGATGGCTACATACCTGAAGAGAATATTAGGTTTAGAGACCGACCTATCAAGTTCGACGTAACCGCGCCTATAGACGAGGTTGGTGCGCAGTACCCCATAGCGAGCTACACAAAGATGGTGAAGAAGTACCCAGGCTTCACACTTACCGTAGACGAGGGTGAGATCAAGAAGGGTGAGGTTGTCGGAATACTGGGTGCCAATGCCTTAGGTAAATCTACCTTCCTTAAGATGATAGCTGGTGTCGAGCAGCCTGATGAGGGCAGTCTCATGATAGCGGCAAAGGTCTCCTATAAGCCTCAATATCTGGATTCTGACGTGGATGGTGATGTTAAGACTCTGTTAGATAAGGTCTCAAACGGAAAGTTCGATTCTGGGCTATACCAGAGCCAGATAGTAACCCCACTCGGCATACATAAGCTACTCGATAAACAGGTTAGAGATCTTAGCGGAGGGGAGCTGCAGAAGGTAGCGATCGCAGCCTGTCTCCTCCAAGATGCCGATATCTACGCGCTTGACGAGCCCTCAGCCTTCATAGACGTAGAGGATAGATTCGTATTAGCAAAGGCGATAAACCGATTCGTTAAAGCAGAGGGCAAATCAGCCCTCATAGTAGACCACGACATCCAACTCATAGACATCGTATCAGATAGGCTTCTCATATTCACAGGAGAACCCGGTGTAGAGGGTAGGGTTTCACCAGCCCTATCGAAGGAGGATGGCATGAACCTCTTCCTTAAGAGCCTCGGCATAACCTATCGTAGAGATGTCGAATCCGGGAGACCTAGGGTGAATAAACCTGGCAGCAAGCTCGATAGG
>CAYQXI010000040.1:0-21756 GCA_964421575.1 uncultured Nitrosopumilales archaeon | reverse complement strand
GAGGTTGGAGATTTCGGTGTGTAGTCTGTCTAAAGCTTGGGAGAGGTCTGTTTTGACACTGTTCTCAGTAAACAGTGGTTCTCTGCTAACCACTACAATCTGTGTCTGGGAGAGCGGTGCGGCGCCGAAGGAGCTAAGTATGGCATCAACTCCACGCTTAGATTCGAATGGTGGAAGCATCTCTATGTCGCCGTATGTGATCGATATTGTTGTGATAACTGCACCTAGGGCTACTGTGGCTAGTAACCCCATTACAAGAACCCTCTTCGGCTTTGATACGCAGTAGTGTGCCATTCTTCTGAAGACCGTTAGCCTGATTGCAAAGTTGGGTATGGTCCTCCTTGGCAAAAGGATCTTGTCTTTTATAATAGAGAGCGCTGGGGGGATCGTCAAGAGCGCGCCTATGAGTGTTAGGAGTATGCCTAGGGCTAAGCCTATGCCGATGCTTTGCAGTATGCCTACGGAGGAGAGTGCTAAACAACTAAAGCCCACGAGAACTGTCGATGCGCTTAGAATAACCGCGCCTCCTGCATGTATGGCTGTTCTTTTAACCGCTGTGGCATGGTCGATTTTGTTACCTCTCTCTTCGATGTATCTGAAGATCATGAAGATTACGTAGTCTACGCCTGCGCCGAGTATAACTACAACTATCATACTTCTAAGCAGATAGAAATGTGTGAAGCCTAATTCAGCGAGGAGAGCCAATAGACCCATCGCTGCTGCGACAGCCGAGCCTACGGTTAATAGTGAGAGCGTCGGAACTATTAGCGAGGCTATTAACGCTGCGCCTAAGATGAAGACCAGCAGTATAGTTACTTTATCGATCACACCTATGTCTTCACTGTCTTGATTTCTGAGGTCGTAGGATAAGGTCATGGGTCCTGTTAACAGGGTTGTGAAGCCGCTCTGCTTCACCTCAGCAATTACTTTACGGAGCTCTTCAACTGCTGTTCTTTGCTCCACTTCAGATAGGCTGGTGTTGAACTGAATGAGGATGAGTGCGGTTTTGTTATCGCCGCTTACAAGACGGCTATAGAGGTCTATCGGTATGCTGTCTGGGAAGGGTGGTGTTGGGAACTTCGATCTAATCTCTGCGAAAACGTGTTGAGTTAGGTTCTGAGTAGCAGCATCTAGAACCTCTGGTGTAGGTTCTCTGCCGAGCTCCAAGCAGATCTCGAGGAACCTCTTATCAAGACCTTGCTCTGCAAGAAAGTCGACTGTGAACGCTTCTATGTCGTGTTGCGTAGCATTTTGTCCTAGGTTGATTAACCTTCTGATTACGCTTTCGCTTAGACCAGATTCTCTAGAGGCTGTGGAGGCTGCGGTATCTTCGATTATTCGCTGCCTTGTAGTTGGTTCGGCCCATTGGGTTATGTTCATAGCCCTATTTAATTCTGTGAATAGTTTTGAGGCTTCACCCACATTTGCTGGCGAGAAGACGAGTGGTGCTACCGTGTTTATCGTTACTTGGGCTTTGGTGTAGAGTAGTTGAGGATTAAGTTCTGTGGGCAATATGTAGTCTTCTGTGAAGGTTGATGACCAAGCTGTGTGGAAGGCTTTGAGGTAGGCTTCGGTAAGCGGCCTCCCCTCCTCTGGTAGCATCTTTAGTGCTGCGTTGTATGCGTGTTCGTTGAGTGGTTTTACTGGTATGGGCTGGAGGGGGTTGGCTTGGGCGATCTGCTGGGCTGCTGAGATCCAAGCTTGGAGGTAGAGTGCTGGGACTCCATACATTACTTGGGCTGCTTCTGTTAGTTTGTTGATTAATGTGTAGAGTGTTTTGTGTAGGGTTTGGAGTTCGTCTGCCGCTTTGTAGAATTGTTTGTGTGCCTCTGTTAGATTAGCCTTGATTCTTTGCTCTATTTCACGGTATGTTTCATTCATCTTAGCCCAGTATTTTGCTAGGATTTCGTCGTAGATCGTGGTGACGCTTACAACACCGATCAACCCTTTTAGATCTTCTTTACCCTTAGATTCGACGGCTCTACTCAGTTCAGATATGTAGCTCCTACCCTTTTCTGAAACTATGTCGCCTTCCTCTGCTTTAACGACTATTATCTCTGTTTCCCCTTGATCTAAGCCAATCTTCTCAGATACGATCTGCTGTGCCCTCTTAGCCTCAAGCGTGCTCGGTATAAAGGGGTCTAAACTGTGCAATATGTGCTCCTCTAAACTGGGTAGGTTGACACCAAGAATAATTACTATGATAACCCAAAGAGTTATGAGAAACTTGCCTCTTTGGGTGGAGAGAGCTGCATATTTATCAAGCAACCCTACTCACATAACCTACCGCCCAAAAATCGGGTTTAAAAACTCTCCTAAAAGTACGGAGAACTAGAGGATCATCTGCAGGAGATCGTTAAAAATAAAGGTCATGCTTACGCAAAACTCGATCAAGGAGCTCGATCCTATTCACCTTCAGGTTTGAAGCGGATAAGGAGTGTTGTAGAATCAATCCTGTCTATGCAAATGTATTGTGGCTTGATCCCTGCGTCCATAAAATTTTTCGCAAGTATACCTGAGATATATTCTACCCACTGGTCATGGAGAAGTGTACTATAAAAGCGCAACACACTTGACTTCCACGTCCAAGAATGTGGAAGCACTTTATCTGTTACACTTGCCTTTAATTTATGTGATAAGCTTTTTTCGACGTCTTGAACAAACTTATCAGTTATACCGTCAACTGGGGTACTATCCTCATATTTTCTCAGATTAAGTTTAAAGAATTCAATGGCAAATTCTCTACTAGAACTTGTAATCCTATAACTGTAGAATGGTATCGGAGTGTTTGCGATATTCTCATCATATTGCACGTAATCCTGAACCTCCATCACAGGTAAATGCTGCTCTAATATCAGAAGAACCCCGTTATATTCTAACGCTGCAACAGCATGCCCTTCTCCTGTGATAGTATCAAATGTTAAAACATAACTATCTTTAAATCCGAGAGCTAGAAGGGCAGAAGCATAGAATATCGCGTAATCAATGCAAATACCGCTTTTTCGCTCCAAGAAGGTTAAAGGGTCGTATATGTCGCTGTTTGCTGACTCTCCTTTGGCGTGGTTGTATACTATGTTGGAGTCTACCCATCCTACTAGGTGCCAAACCTTGGAAAGTGACGGTTCTTCAGAATATTTATCAAAGACGTGTTTGTTGATTTTATAGAATACTGTTTCGTTAAAGCTCTTGAAGATAACATCGTAGATAGTGTTGCGTGTTGAGGATGAAGGGAGATAACGGACATTTGAATAACCGCCGAACAAAATTCTTTGAGCCTCCCTATCTACTATGAAATCATAGATCTTGTTATGAGTGAACATTTCAAGTTTGAAAGTAGTGGTGTATTCCCGAGGGAGTCTCTCAAATATTTCTTTTAAATTATAGATCTCTTTAGCGTAGCTCTTGCTGATATAAGCATACTCCGCTATGACCGCATTTCCAGTTCTATATGGGACTAGCAGGAACAGCCTAGTACCATCCTTAAGTGAGATAGAATAAATTGGAGCCAATTCCGAACTATAGTCTTCAATTATTAGATGAGTAGCATTTTGTGTAAGCGTAAACCCTGCAAAATTGATAGAAGTCGCATACATAGCGTTGGTTGGAGATATGGTTGTATAAGACGGTGAGGAGGTAGATGTTTGTGTTTTGGATGTCCTTGTTAAAGTTTGCTGTAGCGTAACCGTTTGGCTTAACTCCCCTTGTAAGGAAGGCTTTAGTTGTGCGAAAAATGTTTCTCTAAACAGATATCCTTCATACATGACAGCCAAGAAAAATACTATAAGAGCAGCAATAGCAACATATCTTATACTTTTCTTATGGCGCTTTGATCTTCGATATTTCTTATAGTCATTAAGACTTACTTTCATACTTTTTTCTCTTTCAAGATACTTGTCTTTCAGTATGCTAAGGGGTTCTTTAGCCTTCCACTGTTCTATACCTGTGCAGTTGTGTGAGGGAGGTAGCCTATGTTGAGCGCAATAATTTTTCCCACAAAATTTGCACTCAAAATATAAAGTCTCTTCAGCACCACAAAAATAGCATCTAACCATACTTGTTAATCTCTCCTCCAACAATAATATTAATCTATCTTTCTTCAGCTGCCTTTAGATCGTCAAAGAAGCGACACAACAAAGCTCATTAAGTATCTGTGCTGTCTGAATCAAAAGCGTTCAATGACATCGTGGAGAGGAATGAAGGAAAGAATCTGTAAAGAAGATGGAAGAATCGTAGAAGACACCATAAGAATGGAGGCTATTAAAGCTGGCTTATAAGGAAAGGCATATCGGGCGTTCAGACGACATTCACCACTTACATATGGGTTACTTCCCCAACAACTTAGCCGATTTATCGATAAAGGCCCTAAAGTAGGTGCCTCAAGCACAAAGGCAACTACGAACCTTGGCAAGATCCAATAGAATATTAGCATCGATGATCCATCGTTCCGCAGTGTTCATCGTGCTCGGCAGACGACCCTCAGTCTTGCTCCCACATATACGTTACCCAAGGACGCCCCATCAAGGCTCGCATATCCAAACAGTTTTCCAAACGCACGCATCTCACTTAAATCGACAATCTCTACCCCCATGGTCGGAATTATCTTCTCACGCCACACCAGGAGATACAAATTATCGGAAAGCTTGAAGTAATCAGCCCTATCAGTATCAGCCAACCCCTTCTCAGTTCCAGTCAAACAGTGCCAAGTAAAGAGCCTCTCAAAGTATATATGCTCATAGACCGCCTTGGGCCCGTACTGAAATTCCACCCGTTTTCCAAGCAGCTCCTCAGTCTTCTCATGGCGTGGTGTTTCGGAGCTAGGAGGCCTATCTATAGACCCATGACGGAAGGCCACCTTGACATCTGTGAGCTCCTCACCAGATCTTATACGATCCAAAAGAGTCTTCGAGGACGGCAACGGTATCTCACATAAAATAGAAGTGAAAATATCTTTGCCGAAATCCAAGACGAGAGTCAAGGAGCGCCTAGGAAACGCGTCGCCTGTAATGTCAACTAAGTATATACCATTCCTAGCTCTAAATGCTACATACCGTCCACTGCACGGTTCGCCTCTTTCGCCGGCTGATTTTGGAAGAAGGTACCAAGTGACCAAATCGCCATCTTTAAAGCTGAAATGCTCAACATCACCATTATCACTATAATATAATTTCACATCTCTCCCCGCTAAATCGTTGACCTTCGGCGGAAGATAGGTCTCTCGAAAATCCTTGCCGAACTCCTCCAGCGTAAACCACGAAATACTTGTCAACATAGTATCCCACAGCACTGCCATATTTAAGCACAACAGCACCATTCCCCAACGTTCTTCTCTACGATGGATTTGAAAACCAAAACATAGGTGCGGGGGGTGGGATTTGAACCCACGAACCCCTATGGGACGGGATTTCAAATCCAGCCCTAATCTTTAACTGGGATCTTAAGTCCCGCGCCTTTGGCCAGGCTCGGCAACCCCCGCGCACCATACTCACCTACCTGCGTTTGGTTTAAATCCTTACCGCGCTTGAGTATTACTGGAATGTGCTTTAATACTATCCTTTGGAAAAATATGATACGCATCTAGTTGATGACTTCCTCTACCTACCGCTTTCAGCGTTGACCTACGCCTTGGCAGCAGCACCCATAGGCTTAGTGAGGGTGGAAAACAGTGTGCAGCATTAGCGTGCATATTAGTCACAGAACCAGATCTCTTGCTACTGGATGAACCGACCACGCAAGTCGATCTCCACTCTAAGAGAATAATACTGCTCATATTAAATGAGTTAAAAGCGGAGGGAAAGAGTACCAAATTCATAACACACGACTTGAACCTCGTTCCATATTTGGCTAATAAGCTCATCCTCATGGATAAAAACAAAAAAGTCGAATCAGAAGAAAGTGTAAAAACATATTGAAGGATACTCAACTACTACAAGCCTACGGACTAGAGCCACCAGATAAGCAAGGCTCTTCCTAGATCTAGGTATTACGGAAACGCCTCAAACAGTCGAGGAAGGTGTAGAAGCATTAATCAAGCTCTTCGCCATAAATAAACAGAAAAGCCAGCTTAAGGGCGGGTATTATACATAGTTAAATCACCAACAAAATAAGGCTGTTTGATGCTAACGTTTTGCGTTTTGTAATCTTATTTTTAGTGTAAGGAGGGATGCAATAATTGCCACAACCGAGCCTAATAAGTAGGCTGGTTTGTAGCTACCAGCATAATCTATTAACGCGCCACAGACATAAGGTGAAATCAAGAGCCCAAGGCCACAGAGTAAGGTCCAGAGTCCGGTTATTGAGCCAGCGACACTCCAGCCATACAAATCCTTTACAAGCGCAGCGTAGAGAGGCCATATGGTACTGTACCCTACGCCTACAATCACACTCCATACAGCAATTTCTGTGAACGAACTTGCGAAGAAAGCTGAACCAATTAAGCCGGCGGCTAATGTAAAATTTGCAATTATTATTGAGAGCTTTCTGCCTATCTTATCAGAGATTATCGAGATAGATAGAGCGCCAAACATCCCAGTGAAACCTATTATGCTAAAAATGGCAGTTGCTTCAGCCGGATCTAGTCCGAGCTCCAAGTTTGCGTAAGCTTTCGAAAAAGTCATTGGAACCATTATGGCGAATGCACCCAGTGCATAAGATATGCCGCCTAACCAGAACCTTGCATCCCTTACTACACCACTGCTTTCTCTCATCTGCTCTGGTATAGTCTTATGCGAAGGCGGGTTAACAGCCGGCTCCTTGGCTATAGCTGTTAGAGGTAAAAGCCAGAGGAACACTAAACCGCCTAGGAAGACCCAGATCCCTCGCCAACCTAAATAAGGCATCATTAAAGGTATTACCAACCCTAGCGTAGAAAACCCTGAATTGACACCTATCTGGAGAACCCCGAGTGACCAACCACGCTTAGATGGGTAAGCTTTCTGAACCCACACAACAAGAGGAACCCAGCATACAGAAGCGCCTAAGCCAGCCACCGCGAAAAAAAGTATACCAGATAGCTGGCTGAAAACCAAACTCATTAGAGCTGTCCCAATGCCAAAAAAGGGTAGGAAAACAAGTACGGTTCTTTTGATACCAACGGAATCGATCAAGAAACCAATGAATACTGATAGAATGGTATATGTGGTCAAAAAGGTGGTATATATTAGGGCAGCTTGAGCGTTAGTGAGACTCAGATCACGCATCATTTCAGGTAATACCATACCAAACGTGTACCTAATACCGTAAGCCATAAATGCGATAGAGAAACAAGCCGCCAAAACTATCCAGCTACTAGTTGGTCTCAACACCAGATCACTATTTCTCATCCTCGCAGATTTAAAGTTTCTAACATTAAAAACCTCTAAATAATTATCAGCTTAACGTAATCGATCTTGTCGCTTCTCTGAAAGACGCTTTTAAATTCAAGCATCCTACTTAATAGACCGTTTAATATGAAGAGCTCAAGACACTTATCCGCCTTAAATCTATTATGGACTTGCGTATACACGACATCCAGAAACTTATGCTTAGCTTCAGTGACAAGGTCTTCAGCCTCGTGGCCATGAATTAGCAGAAGAACCCCAAAAGCCTTTTCATCAAGCTCAACTTTGCGTGGATATTCTGATGCTAGTAGCCTTATCGCAGCCCTAAGCGTTTCAGATCTGCCAGAGAAACCTACTTCACTCCGTATTCTGTCGAGCTCTGCTAACAGTTGATCGTTTATCGAAACACTAATTACAACCATCCCACCTTGCTATTATTAACATCTATTTAAAAAGATATGGGAAGGTTATTAAGAAAAACTTAAATTGTTAATAAAAGAAAAAATGGTGATGAACCTACGGACGGCCTTCTTTGTCCTAATCTTGGTCATAGCAATAGCGGTTGTTACTCTAGGGTTATCCGCAGCGAATCTAAGGCCACAAAGCGCTGAGGCTGAAAGGATTAGGGTTGGTGTGACGATAAATCCTTATGCAGAGTTTGTGAGGAAGGTGGGTGGAGATCGAGTGGATGTTTTGGTTCTTGTGCCGCCTAACGCTGATCCCCATACCTTTGATCTGACACCATCCGCTATCAAGGCTGTAAGCGATGCTAGAATCTTCTTTAAGGTTGGTGCTGGTCTTGAGTTTGAAGTTAATTGGTTAGATAAGTTAGTTGAGCTTAACCCAAAGATGCTTATGGTTGATACAAGCGCTGGAATAGAGTTGATAGGCTCTGGGGACCATTTTGACCCCCACATCTGGCTCTCACCAAGAAACGCCATTAAGATAGTGGGCTCAATATATCAAGGGCTTGTGCAGATAGACCCAGATGGTGCAAAGATCTATGAGGAGAACCGAGACGCTTACATAAACGAACTGAAGAGACTTGATAATGAAGTAGAGGAGATACTTTCAGACCTCAGAACAAGGGTTTTTGTAGTTCATCACCCAGCTTGGGCATACTTTGCCAGAGACTACAACTTGACGCAGATCGCTCTGGAAGAAGAGGGTAAAGAGCCGACAATCGAGGAGCTGATTAAAATAGTTGAAGCGGTCAAAGCCGAGGGGGTTAAAGCTGTGTTCGCTGAAACGCGGTTTGACACACGGCAGTTAGAGGCTATAACAAAAGAGTTAGATGTTAAGATTATTCTGGTTGACCCTCTCTACTTTACGGACTATGTTACACACATAAAGAACTTCGCCCTATCCCTGAAGGAGGCGTTGAGCTAAAATGCCTAACATAGCGGTTGAGATCGAAGGAGTTTCGGTCTACTTCGATTCAAGGTGCGTGCTTGAAGATATCAACCTTAAGGTTCTTGAAAACGACTTCCTAGGCATAATAGGTCCGAACGGAGGCGGAAAGACCACCCTACTCAAAGTTATCGCCGGCTTACTGAAGCCAACCAAAGGCTCGGTGAGAGTCTACGGAAAGCCTCCTGATAAATCTGAGAAGTTGATCGGCTACGTACCACAGATGAACCAACCAGACCTAGCCTTCCCAGCCACAGTCTGGGATGTAGTGTTAACAGGAAGACTTAGCCGGAGCAATCTTATCAAACCATATAGTGTAGCCGATAAAAAAGCTGCTCTAGAAGCGCTAAAAGCTATGGAACTTGAGGGGCTAAAAGATGAGCCAATAGGTAATTTATCTGGTGGGCAGAGGCAGAGGGTCTTCATAGCTAGAGCTTTAGCAGCAGAGCCTAAGATTCTGCTATTGGATGAACCGACCTTAAGCGTAGATAGGAGGCTTGACACAAAATTCTGGGAATATCTTAATGAGCTAAAAAGTAGGATGACGATAATAGTCGTTACACACGACATTTCCGCCATATCAAAGTATGTAGATAAGATCGCTTGTCTAAACAGAAGACTCTACTATAACGAGTCGAAACAGATTACGCGGGAGATGTGGATGGAAGTCTACCAATGCCCGGTAGATATCATCGCACATGGTCTACCACATAGGGTACTTGATGAACACTGATCTGATTTGCTCGAACTTTTGCAATACGAGTTTATCAGAAACGCTATCCTTGCGGCTTTTCTCGCTAGCGTAGCTTGTGGCATAGTCGGCGTATATGTAGTGGTTAACAGAATTGTCTTTTTGAGCGACGGAATCTCACACGCAGCCTTTGGAGGAATAGGGGTAGGATGCTTTTTAGGCTTAAATCCGATATATTCTGCAATCGCCTTTTCAATAGCTGTTGCAGTAGGGGTTGGTGCTTCGTCAAAGAAACTTGGTGCGCGAGAGGACACTGTAATTGGTGTAATATGGGCGCTGGGTATGGCGGTGGGCATAGTCTTCATAAAACTTACACCAGGTTATGTGCCAGACCTATTCTCCTACCTGTTTGGGAACATCCTAACCGTGCCTAGATCTGACTTACTTGTGATGTTGGTCTTAGACATTATTCTTGTATTAATTGTTGCACTATTTTTCAAAGAGCTCCTTGCGATCTCATTCGACAGAGAATTCGCTCAAACGCTCAGAGTACCGGTCAACATAATCCATTCTATTCTACTTACACTTGTAGCAATAACTGTAGTTATGTTGATTAGAGTAGTGGGTGTAATCCTTGTCATGGCGCTGCTTACAATCCCGGCTGCCGTAAGCGAAATCTTCACAAAGAGGCTTTCTCAAGTGATGCTTGGAGCAGTAGCCTTCAGTCTACTATTCACACTACTTGGCCTCTGGTTATCATATCTAACAAACCTTCCTTCAGGCGCAACGGTAGTCCTTTTAGCCTCGGTAGTCTTCTTCTTAACGCTGCTCTACGGCAGACAGGTAAGGCGGCGGGGTAGTTGAATTACATCGCTTTACCTCGTTGAGCCAAGTCTATCTTTAAACGAGCTGCAAGAAGCGAGTCTGCTTCACATAAGCAGAAGTACAGCAGGGTAGATTGTGATCTAAGCGGTTGAGTAACATTGTGAGTTACATCGGGAGCCGTGATTTTAAGCCAATTTATAGACGGAAAAGATTAAAGGCACGCACCTCGCTGGCTAAATATTGGGCTCGTGGCGCAGATCACCAACTAGGTGAGTGAAGCATGGATAGCGCGGCAGCCTCCTAACCAAGGGAAGAGAGCTGTAGGTCGTGGGTTCAAATCCCACCGAGCCCGCTAATAAATGAAAACTCTTTATGTGGGTGTGGATCTTCTGACTGCTTATTGGTGCAACGGGCATTCGCGATATGACAGGGCGCTAATTCCGTTCGTTACAAAGAGTGAGATCTTATAATTAACCTCAACATCGTAAGTGTAATTGTCGGTAGACTCGCTAAGATTCTGTCTTTGTGACTCCAATGTAAGGTTGGATTCCTAATTGTTAGTTTCTGGTTTGTTTCTTAATTCACCACGTTTCCCACACAGAGTAATACATCCTATATCTTTCATTGGGTTGCACCTATGAGTTTCGAAATTAAGCGCTACGAAGCATTAGTTTCTGAAAAGTATAAGAAGTTGACAAGACTTTCTTTTAGTTGTTTGAAGGCTTAGAGGGGATGACTTCTGAAGGCTTTGCTATTTGCTTTACCTGATGTAATTTATGGATTTGACCTATTCATAAAAGCTCCAAACCTTGGAATTACGTCGATAGCCGCGAATACAGATGAGGCGGAGGTGAGAGTTGCGGATCTTGTGTTAGTGAAGGATGCTGTGGGGTATGTGAAGGACACGATAAGGCGTCATAGACCAGACCTCGTTGGCTTCTCGTGCATGACATTTCAATATCCTACCGCCGTAAGATTAGCTAAAGTCGTTAAGGAGGTGGATAGAAGTATAAAGGTTGTCTTCGGAGGTTATCATCCTACCTTAACCTATCAGGAGCCGCAACCAGATTGTATAGATTTTATCGTTAGGGGTGAAGGCGAACAGACGTTTCATGAACTCATTCTTGCGCTGAAGGGTAAGATGAGGATTGAAGACGTGAAGGGCTTAAGCTTTAAGTCTGAGGGGGGCGACTTTAGGCATAATGAAGCGAGGCCTCTCTTAAACCTCGATACACTAAAGATTCCAGCTAGGGATGCGAGACTGCTGAAGGGCTTCCACGCTTGCGGTAGACCTCTCGATGTTGTGGAGACATCAAGGGGCTGCACCTTAGGCTGTAGGTATTGCTGCATCCAAAGTATGTATGGTAGGAGCTTTAGAACCTATAGAATAGATAGGGTCGTAGATGATATATATGATGCTGCAAGGCACGGAGCGAAGAGCATACTTTTTGTGGATGATAACATAAACCTTGATAACAAGAGGTTTCGAAGGATATGCGAGGCGATTATAGAGCATGGACTTAACCATCTACACTATTGTATTCAAGCAAGTGTTTATGGATTGAGCGAACCGGGTATCGTCCAGATTATGGCAAAGGCTGGGTTTAAAGTAGTGTTTTTAGGAATAGAGTCTATGATTCATACTAATCTAAGCTTCTTATCACCAAGAAAGTCAAACCTCTATACATCTGACACAACGTTTAAGGTTGTGAGGGAACTGAGGGAACAAGGTATTATAATACTAGGAGGCTTCGTGCTTGGAAACCCAGAGGACAGCGCAGCAGAGTTTTGGCACCACCTCGAACAAGCTAGAAGGCTTAAGGTAGATCTACCCATCTTCTTCCTATCCACACCATATCCCGGAACCGAGCTTAGAGAAGAATTAAAGAATCTTGGGCTGATTACGAACGCGGACGACTACTCAAGATACACTTGCTTTGAGGCGAACATTAGGACGAAGAACTTATCATCAGAGGATATAGATGAGTTAGAGTGGAGGCTCTACCACGAGTGGTATAAGACGTTCGGCTGGTTCCTTTGGAACAACATCAAGAAGCATTATCCTATATACACCATCAGAACGATCCTAAAGACATACCCAAAGCACCTATTGAACACCTTAGGTTTAGGTGCTAAATTCAAACCATATTCAGTTGTAAAGAGGTAAGCTTGCATCCACACATTAATCAAATCACCGGGTGATCTACAAGCTTAAGTCGAAGGTTCTGAAGTATGAGTTTATTGGTTTGTTTTTCTGTTGCTCCGCATAATACCTTAGATCTACTAGCTGATTGCACGCCTTCTTATCGTTTCAAGTCGAGTTATTTGCGTAGGCTCAGAATGCGGAAAGCCTCGAAGCAAAGCCTGCGTTTCTTATGCTTCTTCTGAGGAGCAAGCTCAGTGGTTCATATAAGGATCTTTGCTGTTGAGGCTTTATCTTCAAGTTTAAATGGCGCCGCCGGTCGGACTTGAACCGACGACCAACTGGTTAACAGCCAGCTGAGCCCCTTTTTAGCGGGGTCTGCTCTACCACGCTGAGCTACGGCGGCGCTTATAGGGGTTTTCTTCTGCAGCGTTATATAAATATAATTTTCCCTTTGGGTCAAGAGGATGCTGAGCTGGGTGGGTGTAGAAACTATATGAAATTTCTTCGCGTTCTGGGCTGCTCTCTTGGTTTTACTCTCGATGGTTTATCTGGTTGACGATTCCTAAAGAGGTAGGGGTTAGAGAAACAGAGCGCTAATTATTGATGCTGGGTCATTCTTTATTAGGGGCTACGTCTTCCGAAGACGCGTTTTCTTACAGCGCTGAGTCGGTGGGTAAGAAGAGTAGGCGTGAGCTTAAGGATTTGTCAGAGAAAGCGACTAAAGATAAGGCTGTTGGGCGTGCAAGAGAAGGAAGTAGCTTTAATGGGAGAAAGCTTTCTGCATAACCCTTATTAGCCCTCGATCTGTGGTATTTTTCTATAGCGAAGGGATATGCTTCAGATACTTGGTGAGGCTTTAACACAGATCCCCAACTCAACCTTCATAGTTATAGCCATGGCTCTGGGTGTGAATATCCTATATGCGGTTGGGCGGAGGTTGCTGACAAACGTTGAGCAGATGAAGCGCATACAAGCCGAGCTCAAAGAATACCAGAAGGAGCTAAGAGAGGCGATCATGAGTAAGAATAAGGCAAAGGAGGAGAAGTTGATGAAGAAGAAGCCTCAGATGGATAAGCTCCAAGCAAAACTCGCAACAGACAACCTCAAAGTTACGTTCCTATTCTTCATTCCACTTATGCTCCTATGGTGGCTCGTCAACAACATTGTAGGGCCGGGCACGGTAGCCATCTCACCAGTACCTATCCCTATACCACTCGGCGCTAATGGTGGACCGATAGGGCCTGAGCTCAACCTATTCTGGTGGTATATGATCTCATCCTTCGCCTTCAGCGGAATGATAACGAAGCTCTTCGGTTTGAGCTTAACGGACTAGGTGCAGCCCATGCGTGCTAGAAGCTTCATAATCTCAGGACCACCAGCTGTAGGTAAGACTACCATAGCAGAAGCCATAGGGAGACGCTTTAGATTAAAGGTGTATGCCGGTGGCGACGCGCTAAAAGAGGTGGCTGCTCGTAAGGGCTACACACCGAAGGGGGCTGAGTGGTGGGATACGCCCGAAGGTCTACGCTTTCTGCACGAGCGGGCTGCGAACCCGGAATACGATAGGGAAGTTGATAATATGCTTATAGAGATGCTAAAACAAGGTAACGTAGTGGTGACGAGCTACACCCTACCGTGGCTTACAGACCTTGGCATAAAGATCTGGCTTGCTGCTAGTGTGGAAAGTAGGGCTAGGCGGATGGTAGAGCGCGACAAGATAAGGTATGAAGACGCTTTAAACATCGTGAAGAAGAGAGATGAAGAGAACAAGAAACTTTATCAGAAGATCTACGGCATAGAGTTCGGTAAGGACCTTTCTGTCTTCGACCTCGTCTTAAACACAGACCACCTCAATAAGGATGCTGTTATTGAGGTTGTGGAAGCCTTCGTTAAGCAGTTTGTGTGAGCGACTTTGGAGAAGCAAAACACACCCCTTATTGAACTTGTCGAAGAAGAAACCGACCCAACCTGCGGCTACTTCTACGACAAGAGACCGATTGGAGTCCTTCTTCAATACGGCTTAGTCCCCTTGGATAAACCTGAGGGGCCAACGAGCCACGAAGTCGTTTCATACGTGAGAAAGATTCTGGGCATAGAGAAGGCAGGGCACAGCGGGACACTTGACCCACCGGTAACAGGGCTGCTGCCAGTGGGTCTAGGTGAAGGCACTAAGGTCCTCTCAACCCTACTACTTGGGCCCAAGGAATATGTTGCTGTAGCAAGGCTACACGACCCAGTAAGCGAGGATAGGCTTAGAAAGGTGCTTCAAGAGTTCACTGGCGAGATATATCAGAGACCTCCTCAAAGATCCTCGGTTAAGAGGGTCACAAGGGTCAGAAAGATATACAGCATAGACTTACTTGAGCAGGTCGGCAAACTAATTCTGCTGAAGGTGTCTTGCCAAGCGGGAACCTATGTTCGTAAGCTGATCTATGATATCGGAGAGGTACTCAAATGCGGCGCAACTATGGTCGAGTTAAGGAGAACTAAGGTGTGCCACATATCTGAGCAAGACGGCTTAGTAAGGCTGCACGACCTCCTCTACGCTAAAGAGCGGTTAGCAGAGGGCGACGAGACCTATATGAGAAGATGCGTCCGCCCAGTAGAATACGCCACAGCTTGGCTAAAAGAGGTCTACATAAGAGACTCTGCTGTAGATGCTGTATGCCACGGAGCACAGCTAGCGATCCCCGGTATCGTCAGACTCTCAAGTAACATATCAGCAGGGGATATCGTGGCGATCTACACACTTAAGGGGGAGTTGGTAGCTATAGCGCAGGCTCTCCTCTCAACCACAGAGATCATCGAGCGCGAGAAGGGGATAGCGTTCAAAACGAATCGGGTCGTAATGAAGCCGGGGACCTATAAGAGGCTCTGGCGCTCTAAGGAATAGAAACGTGCACACCTATGTCTTCTGAAGGTAGCGGTTTTCTTCTCGTCGCCTCTCTACAAGATAAGGCTGGGTGTAACATAGCATCGATTCTCAAGTCTCAATACGGCTTTCAAGAAACTTCTGAGCGGTTTGAAGGAAACAGCATCTATGAATGTGGCAGTATCAGACTAGCATACACAAGAAGAGATATTATTTACGCAGACCACCTAGATGAAACATTCAACCCGAGAGCATATATATTCTTATCACGCCACAGCTCAGAAACCGGTATCCCCTGTCTCACAGCACACTTCCCCGGCAATCTGGGTGAAGACGCCGGCTACGGTGGGAGATCCAGAGAACCCTCCATAACCTTTCCAAGCCTCTTAAAGAGCTACCTTAAAGCTCTCTGGCTCAGAAGGAGCGAAGCTGAGGGCTATCAGATTGTTTTGGAGCCGATGCACCATGGACCATCTAGTCTAAAGAAGCCATGTATGTTTGTTGAGATAGGCTCTAGGCTTGAACAGTGGCTGGATGTAAGAGCTGCGGAGATTGTTGCTGATTCGATTTGGTCGGCTATAAACAATCTTGAGTATGCTTCGAAGGTCGGTGTGGGGTTTGGTGGCACACATTACTCATCCAAGTTCACTCAGCTCCTAATCGAATCTGAATATGCTTTAGGTGCGGTGGCTTCAAAGCACATTCTCTCAGAACTCACGCTAGAGACTGTGAAGTCGATGGTCAGTAGATGCGTTGAAGAGGTTAGATATGCTATTTTAGATTGGAAGGGTCTGTCAACAGAAAAGCAGAAGATACTTAGATTCGTGGACGAGTTGGGGTTAGAAGCAGTTAGGATCTAAAAAGGTTCTCTCTTTCAAGCCTAAGAAGGAAGCGTTTAACATCTACACCACCACTATAACCCCCTAACCCTCCATCAGCACGGACTACCCTATGGCAAGGTAAGAAGATGGGTAAAGGGTTTCTACTCAGCGCTCTACCTACAGCCCTATATGCGTTAGGGTGACCTAGCTGCTCAGCTAGCCACCTATAGCTCCTAACTTCACCATACGGGATGCTTCTCAAGGCGCTCCAAACCATAACATCAAACTTAGAGCCTACGACCTCCAACCCTACGGTAAACTCTCTGCGTCTACCTTCAAAGTACTCTTTGAGCTCACGCTCAGCAGACTTAAGCACTTCATAAACTTCCCTGTCTTCACAACGCCTTCCCATAAAATTAGGTGCGCAGCCTATTTTAACTGAAAATAGGCCTTTTTGGGTCGCAGACAGCCCGATCAACCCGATAGGCGAATCGACAAGTGTAGAGCAGATCTTTCTCTCCAACTCGATAAGATTGTTAGTGAGTCGGCTGTATTTAAGGGTGGTCGGTTAGGCTAAATTTGGAGAAGCTAGAGTTTGATATTCTTCGTGGAGAGTAGGTTTAGTAGTTTGCATTATTATATTTGTGCCCCCCTCTATATCGTATCCGATATACTTATCTAACCGCAATTTACCGCTACGGCTTGAGGGAAGCAGGCGATGAGGACTCTATGTGCTGGTAGGCGTGGTGTGCCTACTGGGCTGCTTATTCACTACATACTCCACAAATTAGCTTCCAAACCAGCCTACGGCTACGAGATTCTAAGCGATATAGAGCGTAGCACACAAGGCTTATGGAGACCTAGCCCGGGTTCACTCTACCCTCTCTTTAAGAGAATGCTTGATAAAGGTCTTATTGATGTTAAGGAGGTGAAGGTGGGTAGAAGGTCAAGGCGGCTCTACACCATAACACCGAAGGGACTAACTTTCCTAAAGGAACTTAGAGAACATATTCTGAACGCAAGCCACCGTCTAGTAGCAGCCAGAGGCCTTTTCTTAGGCATGCTTGATGTAGAAGACATACCTAAATTCGTAACAGAAGGCTCTAAACTTAACCTCAACTTTCTGCGTTCAGTAATAGAGAGTAGCTGGGGGAAGCTGAGCAAGGAGAACCTTAGAACGATCCTAGAGGAGTATGAGAGAAATCTCGTCAATGAACTAAGCTGGGTGAAGCAGAGGATACAGCAACTAGAGAAGAAAGAGGAGGTTGAAAGCCTTGTCTGAAAAGATCGTTGAAGCACGTGGGCTAACAAAGATATTCAATAGAAGAGTGAAGGCGGTTGATAATGTGGATCTTGAGATCGAGCAAGGCGAAATCTTTGGGCTGCTCGGACCAAACGGTGCTGGGAAGAGTACTATGATCAATATGCTCACGACGATACTGAAGCCGACATCTGGCACCGCTAAGGTGTGTGGCTACGATATAGTGAAGGAGGCTGCTGAAGTTAGGCGCTCAATCGGCGTTGTGCATCAAGAGTATACTGCTGACGAAGACCTCACGGGTTTGGAGAACATATTGCTCTGCGCATCGCTCTACGGCATACCAAGCAGCGTCGCTAAGCAGAGAGCTTGGGAGCTTCTTGAGCTGGTTGAGCTAAAGGATGCGGCGAAGCGGAAGGTAGAGACCTACTCAGGGGGTATGAGGAGGAGGCTGGAGCTTGCTTGCGGTTTGATAAGTAGACCGACTCTACTCTTCCTTGACGAACCTACACTCGGCTTAGATGTGCAGACAAGAGTAGCGGTCTGGAACTACATTGGGAGGCTGAAGGAGGAGTATGACATGACCATCTTCATGACCACACACTACTTAGAGGAGGCTGACGCTATATGTGACAGAATAGCCATAATCGACCACGGAAGAATCCTTAAGGTCGGAGCTCCAAGCGAGCTGAAGGCTGGTCTGGGTGGAGACATCGTAGAGATAGAAGTGGACCGAGATACAGTCGATCTAACACCCGTAATCATAGAGATCGGTGGTGTGAAGGAGGTTAAGAAGGTAGACAAACTCTACCGCATAAAGGTTGAGAGAGGTGAGGAAGTAGCCCCAGCGATAATAGATGCGATTAGACGCAGAGGCGTCGCTATCTCCAAACTCTCCATGATCAAACCGACCCTAGACGAAGTCTACCTCGAATACACAGGCCGCTCGCTAAGAGAGGAGCAGGCGAGTGAGGAGGAGATGATCTCTCTCAGAAGAACCCTGCATAGAGCGAGGAGGTGAAAAACGGGTTGAGTAAGTTAAATGCGACAAAGATCGACACAAGCCCCCTACACGGACTATGGGCTCTAACAAACAGAGATCTCAAGAAATGGTATAAGGTACCCTTCATATTTCTCATGTCGCTGATCCAACCCTTCATGTGGCTGGCACTCTTCGGAAAGGCTATGAATCTAACAGCCATCTTCACAGGAGGATCATTCAACATACCCGGCTTAAACATACCTAAAGAAGTCATAAACCAGATCGGTAAGCAGATAATGCTGCAAACCTTCGGCACAGAAGACTACTTCTCATACCTAGCGGTAGGCATGCTCTCATTCATCTCACTATTCACAGCGATGTTTAGCGGCATGTCGATAGTCTGGGATAGAAGACTAGGATTCCTCGATAAGGTCCTCAGCACACCAGTAGCACGAGGAGTAATACCTATGGCTAAAGTTCTGTCTACAGTTGTGCGTTCGCTTGCTCAAGCAGCGATCGTGCTCACCCTAGCCATACTTCTAGGAATGCATGCTTCACATATTACGTTAACAGGACTACTAGGCTCATTCGCAGCCCTACTCCTACTCATAATAGGATTCGCGTCACTATTCGTCACACTAGCCATAAGATCGACAAGCTGGGAGGCGCAGATGGCTATCATGAACCTCCTAAACCTACCCCTACTCTTCGCAAGCAACGCCATGTTCCCAGTAACCTATATGCCGGAATGGCTCCAAGCAATAGCGAAGATAAACCCAGTAAGCTACGCAGCAGACATATGCAGACAACTACTACTAGCAGCCCCTGGGATGGCTGACATAGGCTTCGAATTCATATACTTAGGAGCCTTCGCAGCAACCCTATCTACAATAGGCATAATCCTCTCTTGGAGATACCTCTCAAAATAAACTAAGAGGAGATAAGACTCTTATCAGACTTCTTCCTTAATTTTCTCTACGAGCACTCTGCCGATTTCCGTAATCTGCTTCATACACTCTTCCGTTGGAGGACCGTTTATCTCTAATGCGCCAACGACCTCAACTTTAAGCTGCCCCAAAATCTCCTTAATCTGTTTTATCACACCGCCTCCCCAGCCATAAGAGCTGATGATAGCCGCAAATTTCGTAGGCGGCTGCAGCGCTTTCACAAGGTATGCTGTGTAAACAGCTAAAGGATGGGCGCCACCTAAAACTGCGGGGGCGCCTAGAACGAGGGCTTTTGAGTCTACAAGGTCTTTTGCTAAATCGCCGATGTCTGCTTGAACTAAATTATGTAATGCTATTTCAATACCCTCTGATGCCAGTATCTCAGCCAATTGTTGAGCCATCTTCTCTGTACTATTCCACATGCTCACATACGCTACGGTCACCTTGCGCTTAGTCTCCCCGCGCGCCCATCTTCTATATACCTCTAAAATACGCTCTGGGTTTCTGTATATCGGTCCGTGGCTAGGCGCAATCATCTTAATCTCTAAACCCTGTAACTTCTCCAAAGCCTTTACAGCCATAGATCTATAGGGCATCATTATCTCACCCCAGTATCTCTGAGCGTGAATCATCAAGTCCTCAATCTCGTCGTCATAAACCCCACTTGCTAAATGAGACCCAAAGAAGTCGCAGGGGAAAAGAATCTTATCATCTTCTAAGTAAGTAAACATAGTTTCTGGCCAGTGAAGCATCGGCGCCTCAATAAACTTGAGTGTTCTTCCACCCACGCTCAAGGTTTCTTGGTCACTAACCACCTTTATCCTATCTTCTGGGACGTGGTAAAATACTTGAGCCATTTTTGCTCCTCTTCTTGATGTTATTAGCTTAGCTTTGGAAGCGATTCTCATCATATAGGGGATGGCTCCTGCGTGGTCTGGTTCAGCGTGATTCATAACAATATAAGAAATGGTATCTGGATCGATTAGGCTACGTATTTTTTCCTCTAACTCCTCCTCAAAGCCCCAGTTTACACTATCTATCAAAACATTTTCTTTACCGCCATTGCCTACTACTAGGTAAGCGTTATAAGAAGTTCCTTTTGGAAGCGGTATCAAAGCATCAAAAACTCTACGGTTCCAGTCTCTTGACCCAACCCAGTAAACACGCTCAGATAGTTTAATCACGTTCCTTTTAATCATTTAACACAGCCTCCACTATTTAATTAATTCTAATAGCATATAATTAAGCCTTTTCACTCTACTGCGGATTAACGCTTTTAATAGCCTGTTCATCAACCACATGGTAGCGGTCGTCGTCTAGAGCATCAAAGCGGAAAGCCTGGACTAGGATACGAGCCTTCCACGCTCGCGACCCGGGTTCAAATCCCGGCGACCGCATCACCCCTCGTAAACAAAAGTTGCGGCTAGTAGGTAAGGCTTTTCGGTATTAAAGTTGGTTCGGCAATTTCTTATAAGATTCGATTTATCTTATTTTGTAAAGCCTCTGGTAATGGATCACTACTTGCTGTTTGTTAGAGTACCCATACCCAAAATATGTCATAAATTCTAGTTAGCTGACCTCATTTTTCTTATTTCCTCGACGATTTTTGGAAGGACTTCCACTGCCTTTGCTTGGATAAAGTAGTCTGTTATGCCCTCTTGTGTTAATGGCGTTGGTTCGATGTTTACCTCTATTACGGTTACTGGTTGCCATTTCCCCTCCTTCTTGACTAATCTCTCCCTTGCTATTCTCGGCAACTCTGCGAACGGGTAGACTACGGCTGAGGTTCCGCAGACGAGCATTAAATCGCATTTTGAGGCTTCTTCTAATGAACGCCTTAACACATCTGCTGGTATAGGCTCGTGGAAATGTACTACGTCAGACTTTAAGGCGCTTCCACAGACCGGGCAGATTGGAGGTAGCTTCCTTTCCACCTTTAGCCTATGTAAGTCGAATTCGCTGGAGTCGAATCTGCTCCCGCAGTTCAAGCACCTCAATTTGAAGGCGTTTCCGTGATACTCGATGACTTTCCTACTCCCAGCCTTCTGGTGGAGGTTATCGATGTTTTGGGTGATTACGCATTTTATGATCTCGATCTTCTCAAGTTCAGCCAAAGCGTAGTGAGCTGCGTTAGGCTTGGCCTTTGCCAGATCTCCTAGGGGGGAGGGTGTGGTTAATCTTTCCTCCCAATACTCTTTTGGGTTCGCAAGAAACTTATAGTAGGTCTGGTAGGCTCTCTTCTCCGCCTCTGGATCCAGTGTCCAGATCCCTTTTGGTCCTCTGAAGTCCGGTATCCCGGATTCTGTTGATACACCTGCTCCTGTCAAGGCGATGGCGTAATTTGAGTTCAGTAGGTCTCTTGCTGCTCTCTTGATCAGTTCATCCATAGCCGCATTCCGTAAGGCATAATCATAAATTAATAGTTACGCCTCCTCCTTTCTCGGAACTGTTAGAATACGCCGAACTCCTTCATCTGCTGAAATATATT
>CAYQXI010000039.1:0-4583 GCA_964421575.1 uncultured Nitrosopumilales archaeon | reverse complement strand
GAGGGGTCAGTTGGGCGAAACCCCTCAAGGTGAAAAACTACTCGTCAACGATAAAGGCATGGCTTACCTTGTCAGCGACCCTGTAATCGCGATCTGGAGCTCCTTTGAAGGTAACACACCAGAGGAAGTTGTGCAAGAGGTTGCTGCGGTTATTGGGCGTGATCCAAGCGAAGTAAGGGAGCCGATTATGCAGATCGTCTCCCAGCTGAAAGAAGCCGAGCTTTTAGCGCCTGGCGAGTAATCTACTACAAGCCTTGGTGGTTGCTTAACGCTCCTACCCTCTTACCCAAAAGAGGGCAGGGTAGTGTAGCGACTATCTATGTAAGCAAAAATCTTTTTAGCATCATTTAGTTGGTATGTTAGAACTCCATTCAAGGAAGAAATACATCAAGTCCGCACCAAAGGTCACCTTGTCTTTTAAAGCAAGCTGACAAGTGGAACATTATATACGAACACAATCTTCATTGAGATTATATTCGACAAAACTTCAACATTTATCTGTTTATACTTCATCGAACGCTACTGTCACAAAATCAATAGTTTGTTGAATCTTATGGACCCTCTCTACGAATCACCAAACAAAACATCACGTAACGTTCTTCGTCATCATAATACTAAAATATGGCATGTTAAGTTAGCATAAGTTATGAGCGGTTTTAGAGGAGGGTATGTTGGTAAGATTCTCCGAATAGATCTAACACGAAGAAGGTGTGTAACTCAACCCCTACCAGCTGAATTAGCCTACAACTACATAGGAGGCTACGGGACAGGCGGAAGAATCCTTTACGACGAAGTCCCACCGTGGGTCAGCGCTTTCGATCCAGAGAACCTCCTTATCTTCAGCACAGGCCCTGTTAATGGCACACCAACACCTGTCGCTGGTAGACATACTGTAGTTGCTAAATCACCCTTAACTGGCTTTTTTGGAGACGCTAATGCAGGAGGTTTCTGGGGTGCTGAGCTTAAAGCAGCAGGCTACGATCTGGTTGTTATATCAGGTAGGGCAGAGAAACCCACCTACATATTCATCAGAGATAGTGAGGTTAGATTTGGTGATGCTACACCCTACTGGGGCCTCGATGCCAGAGAATCTGAGAGGATGCTGAGGAAGGATCTAGGAGACTCCAAGATACAGGTCTCTAACATAGGGCAAGCTGGCGAAAACCTCGTCAGATTCGCTGGAATATTGACCGATGAGGCGGGTAGGATTGCTGCCCGCTGCGGCTTAGGTGCTGTTATGGGCTCTAAGAAGTTGAAGGCCGTAGCTGTCAGAGGTTCCGGTAGGGTTCCGGTGGCTAACGAAGAAGAATTTAGAAAAATAACGCAGGAAGTTATAAAAAATGTGAGAGAAGGGCAGACTCTCCAGACGTTCTCTAAGGGAGGAACACCGATGCTCTTCGGACCGCTATGGCAGCTAGGAGACACACCGGGCTTCAACTGGACAGCAAGGCAACTCAACCCGGAGGCGCTGTCTTGGCCAGGTGGCTACGAAGCGATACTCTTAGGAAACAGGAGCTGCTACCTCTGCCCGGTGGGTTGTAGGAGAATAGCGGCTGTGAAAGATGGGGCATACGCCTTTGAGCCTAATGTAGAGGGGCCTGAATATGAAACATTAGGCATGCTGGGGTCAAACTGCGGTGTAACTGATGTGAAGGCGGTCGCTAAAGCCAACGACTTATGCAACCTCTACGGTCTAGATACAATATCCACAGGTGGTACGATAGCTTTTGCGATGGAGTGCTTCGAGCGAGGCTTGATAACTAAAGAGGATACGGGAGGCTTAGAGCTTACCTTCGGCAACGCTGATGCGATGATTAAGATGATAGAGATGATAGCGTTTAGGCGTGGTTTCGGAGACATACTTGCAGAGGGCTCAAGGAGGGCTGCTAGAATCATAGGCGGAGGCGCTGAAGACTACGCTATACACGTAAAAGGTGTTGAAATAGCAGCGCACGATCCGAGGGTATTCCAAGGAGGAGGACCACACTATGCTTGCTGTATAACAGGAGGTAGGCATACCGAAGGGATAACCCTAGAAGTGGAGCTCCTCGGCAGATCTAGAGAAACTCTTGGTATACCTAAGCTCTCTGCTTCATTAGAGGGAAGAGGTCTCGCCGCGAAGATTACAGAAGACTGGACTGCGTTTATCGCATCTGCGGGTTGGTGCATATTCGCAGATCTCTTTGCAGCCTACCTACCAGAGGAAAACTTTGTCAAAGCGTTCAACGCAGTAACAGGCTTAAACTTGACACTAAAAGACGCCTTGTTAGCGGGTGAGAGAATATTCAATATTAGAAAGGCATTTAACGTGAAACACGGTGCGAGTAGAGCGGACGATAAGCTACCTAAGAGGCTTCTTGAGGAGAAAGGTAGGGCTGGAACTGTAGTAGACCTATCAAAGACGCTTGAAGAATACTATGAGGTCAGAGGCTGGGATAAGAATACCAGCAAGCCGACAAGGGAGAAGCTCCTACAACTCGGCTTACAGGACGTCGCAAAAGACCTCTGGGGCTGAACTACATACACTCTTCCTTACAATATTAAAGAACTTACTATAATGCTTGAAAGCCTTACGTGTAAGAAGTCAATAGAGCGTCTTCTTTCACAAAATCTTTCTGATGTATGCTTCTACTGGGTGGTGTAATGGTAATGTATCTAGGGGCACTCCTATGAGTTCGCCACGTTTGGCTTCATTGAACCTTATCCTAATAGGCTCTAAAATCCTATCTATCTTCTCCATCTTTTCTCTAATATATGCGTCTCCATTACTTTCAGGTAGACTTTCGAAGATCGTTGGTGCCACAAGCTTGGCTAGGCTCAACATAGCGTAGCAGACATCTTGAATCTCCCACTGCGCATCTCTAGCACATCTTAGGCTGAATATGTGAAGGTATTCTCTTGGGTTGGCTGTTATCACTATGTTAGTTACTGCGCCACCTATTCTTACGAACCTAGCGTCTTCGGCAGATATCCCAAGTTTCAGGTAACCCTCCTCGACCTGTCTACATATATCCACTACATCCTCAAAGCTCAGATTTAGTTTAGTGCCGCGTACATCTACCTCAACCTTAGCGTCTCCTATCTTAGGAGGTTTGACGTAGCCGAAGCTTCTCGTAACCTTAACGTATCTTTGACTCTGTTGTGAAAAAGATGCAAGCCTATGCCTCACTAACTGATGTGTTAAGGTTCTGCTTACACCCTGGATATCGTAGGTTAGGGAGCCGTGCTCTAAGATATCTAGGTGCCCCATCTCCTTCGCCTTCCTTATAAAATATCTCACCCTTTCATCGTCAAAGTAGGTCTTCTCCCCCTCCAATATCTCACCCGAATCTGGGGTGTTTGAGTAGAGCGAATACGCTGGGTGGGGTGAGTAACAGGAGCGCATAGCAGCAGCACAAACTCTCTCTAGATTGGGTGTGTAGGAGAAGAGTATCACCCTAGCCAAATCCAATTACACCACCACAACAAGCTATTAAAGAGTTAATGACGCCTACTTCACATATTTTGTGCATTCCCTACTACAGTAAGATATCTGGTTAAATAGCGATGCACCGCTCCCTAGAGATCGTTGAAGCAAGTGACGTACATACCCATAAAGGTTCCTGTGAAGCGAGGTAGGTTCAACCTATATCAGACGATAAAGGAGGCTGTTGAAGAGCAGGGTGAGGAGATCTTAGATGGCGACATCTTAGCGGTTTCAAGTAAGTTCATAGCGATGTCCGAAGGGCGGGTCATCGACCTACAATCGGTTAAACCTTGCGCAGAGGCGGTTAAGCTCTCTGCTGCAGCGCATATACCAAGCAGCCTAGCCGAGCTCATCATAAGGGAAGCTGACAGAATCTACTCAACACTACCTGGCTTCGTCTTAGCCATCAAGCATGGTATGGTGGTGCCAAATGCTGGCATAGATCGATCGAATGTGGAGCATGGTGCAGCCATCCTCTACCCAAAGGATCCAGTTGCTAGTGCTGAAAGGCTTCGCCTTCAGATACTTTTAGACCTAGGGAAGAGGGTTGGTGTAGTTGTTACGGATAGTAGACTTATGCCTACTAGAATCGGCACAACAGGGATAGCGGTTGCTGCAGCTGGTTTCGAGGCTGTGAGCGATGAGCGGGGGAAGATGGATCTCTTTGGCAACGTAATGAGGGTTACGAGGCGGGCTTTGGCTGACGATATAAGTGCTGGAGCTAACCTACTTATGGGTGAGACAAGCGAAAGCATACCTGTTGTGATCGTTAGAGGCAGCGGCTTGACTATAATAGACAGAGCGGTCGAAAAAGAAGATCTTGTTATCGGAAGCGACGAGTGTGTTTTCATAAGATGTTTATCCCAAAAAGAAACAACACTTTATATCTAACCGCTTAAATCTATATCTTTGATTATAAGTTGGTTCTCGAAATAAGATGCGGAGCGTGTGGCGCCTGCTTATACTCTGGCTTTGAATTAAAATCTACCCGAGAACTCTTGAAAGCAAAGGATGAGGTACTTAAGTGTAGAAAATGCGGCGCATCGCTCTCACTTACAGACTTCTCGTTAGAAATCTCGAGAGCCCATTAACTACTGTTAGCGATACTACACCTATT
>CAYQXI010000038.1:0-3063 GCA_964421575.1 uncultured Nitrosopumilales archaeon | reverse complement strand
GGGTGGTGGGTTGTGGGGGAGAGCGGGGGTAGAAGACCCCGTTGATGGGGCGGGGGTGTAAGGCGGAAGGCTTCGGCCGACCGCTTCAGCTCGCCGCTCCCAATAGCTCAAGGCGTCGAGCTTAACGTCCTCCCTTCGGAGGCGCAATCTATGCACGGCGACGATGTGTTTTGGGAAAGGTTTTATGTTTGGTTAAGGTAGATTGGTTTATGCGGTTTAGAGCGCTTCTTCACTCGTTTAAGGAGTATGCTTGGGAGCCCTCGGATGAGGAGATCGCTTCGTCGGTAGGTTTGGATGTCTCTAAGATTAGGCGTTTCGACCTTAATACCTCACCCTATACACCTACTCACTGGCTAAAGAAGCTGGCGTCTGAGTTAGAGTCGGTTGCTGTAAATCGTTATCCGGATACGTCTTACCATGATTTGCGTAAAGAGCTGTCCAAGTATCTAGGTGTTGGTGAAGATTGTTTTGTTGTAGCTAATGGTGGGGACGAAGCCTTTGATATAATCTCTAAGGCTTTTCTTGACGCTGGTTCTGAGGTTGTGATCTCCAGTCCCTCTTATTCTATGTTTCGGATAGTGAGTGAGCTTATGGGTGCTAAGGTGGTTTATGTGCGGCGTAGAGAAGGTTTTGCGGATGATGTGGATGGGTTGCTTAAGGCTGTTAATAATAGGACGAGGTTGATCTTTCTTTGCAACCCTAATAATCCTACGGGTAATGCTGTTGAGAGGTCTGATCTGCTGCGTATTCTTAATGAGTGTGATGTTGGTGTGGTTGTGGATGAGGCTTATCAAGAGTATGGTGGTGAATCCTTTGTCAAATTGACTGAGAAGTATAGTAATCTTATGGTCGTTCGGACTTTCTCTAAGGCGTTTGGGCTTGCTGGTGCTCGACTAGGCTATATTGTTGCTTGTGAAGAAACCACTACGCTGCTCAATAAGGTTAGGCCTCCTAATAGTGTTGATGTGATTACTTTAAAACTTGCTGAGTTTGCGCTGGAGGATGTCGAGTGGGTTAGGCTTAAAGTTAGAGAAACTTTGGCTGAGCGTGACCGTTTGATCTCTGAGATAAGTAAGTTGCGTGGCGTGAAAGTCTACCCTAGCGTAGCTAACTTCTTCCTAATCGAGCTGGTAGAGCGGGATAGAGACGAGGTTTACACAGAAATGTTAAAGCGAGGGTTTGTGCTCCGCAGGCTTGACGACCCAGCTCTTAGAAGGTGTCTACGAATTTCTGTCGGGTTGCCTGAAGATAACGATGCCCTACTCGAGACATTACGCGAGGTTCTTTAGCTCATTCTTTAATGCTTTCTAGCGTCGAGACTGCAGACCAAATAGTTACTCTTGAGAAGGAGGGCATATTAGGATCTTGAGAGATTTCATCAAGGAGGCTTATGGCGTTTGCCGCTCTAACCGCTATAGATGTCTTTTCGTCTTGCAGCATCGCTATAGCATCTTTTACAAGCTTCCTGATATTCCTTGGTGTTATGGTGCTCTCTGCTACTTGCTGTAGGGTTGCTATGGCCTTCTCAAGTTTCTCTTGGTTTTCCTTCTTCTTTTTGGCGCTCAAGCGTTTTTCACCTCTTGATAACTCGCTTCTATCATTATTAATGGCAGTAATAATTAACCTTTCTGCTCACCCTCACATAAGATTAAAATAATAAAAACGTGGATATGTTGGTTGAATGGCTACAGTCTCGAGGAAGCAGCTGGCCGCGGCTTCTGAGATGCTGAGGAAAGGTGCTACTCTCCTTAGCGAGCCCTGTCCAAACTGTGGTGGTGTTCAGCTCAAGTATAAGGATGAGGTTATCTGTATAGTCTGTGGTTCTAGTAGAGAAAGGGCTGTTCAACAAGCGGCCAAGCCGTCTTCACTTAAAGAGGTCTTAGAAGCTAAGGCTCTCGAAGTAGCATATATGTTGAAAGATGAGCGCTCAGTAGAGCGGCAGAAAGAGCTCCTTGATTTACTCTCCAAATATGTTGAGCTTCTGGCTAAGTTAAGTTAAACGTAGTTTGGCTTCAATGGTCGACACGGATGCTAAAGAATCTTTAAGTATAAAGCATAGATTTGAATGAACAGAGGTAGCCGCCTTGGACGATGTTGAAGTAAAGTTAAAGGAGCGGTTGAGTGAAGAAGAGTTGAGGCTTCTAAACCTCTTCCTCAACACTCCGCCAAGCAGAATCAGAGATTTGATAGATAAGTTGATGGAGGAGACAGAAAAGTGCTGAAGCTAGAAAGGGTTAAACTTGCTGGCTTTAGGGGGCTAAGGGAAGACGAATACATCTTAGATGATTTAACCGTCTTTACAGGAGGCATTGGTGCAGGTAAGACCTCTCGCCTCCTGGCGGTCCTGTTTGCGCTCTGCGGCGAAGCCCCTTCTGGGCTTGTATTAGACGATCTGATCAACTCTGTCTCCGACTATATGCTGGTTAGAGTAGAGGGGCGCATAAACAACCTCCCCTTCTACATTGAGAGGACGAAGAGGCGTGGTGGGCCTGTAGCGGTGAAGACCGATCTGCCTGAGCAGCTGAAGATCGACCCGAAGATCTTTGTTGATGGTAGGGAGATAGCGAAACTTTTTGTCGGTGCTCCCACGGAGAAGGCTCTTAAATTAAACCAGTTACTGGGCTTTGAAAGATACAATCAAGTCGCGTCTGAGATAACCCCAGCACCCGTGGAGCGAAGGATACAAGAGCTGGAGAAGCAGTTATCTGCTCTTAGGCAGATCGAGGATATCAGAAGGCGGGACGCAGAAACCACTGCTGAAATAGGTCGGATTAGAGATAGGCTCTCAGCACTTCGGGTCAAATATATGATGGATAGTGCACTATTAAAGTGGGCTGAAGAAGTCAAACAGAGGGCTGAAGAAGCGAGGCAAATCGAGTTAGAGATGAAAGGCAAACTTAAGCTGCTTGAGCAGTACCGAATTCAGCTAAAGAGTTTGCCCGAAGCCGCTGAGGGTGTTGAAGAGGAGCTGCATGAAATGGAGGCTAGAAACGATGCGCTAAACCGAAGGATAGCTGTGCTGGAGGCTTCTATAAAGATGATAGAGCTGCAAAAAGGCATGAA
>CAYQXI010000037.1:0-2973 GCA_964421575.1 uncultured Nitrosopumilales archaeon | reverse complement strand
GCTTCATTTATGGTGGGGACGGTGGGACTTGAACCCACGGCCTACAGGTTCCCCCGCACCCCAGCTACAAAGGGCACATCATCCAGAGCTCTGTCAGCGAACCTATAGTTTACAGACCTCTGGAGCCTGCCGTCCTACCTTTCCAGGGCTGCTTGGAACCTTGCTAGACTACGTCCCCACCGCCATCAAACATACCTCACGTGGGCATATATATACATACTTTTCTTAGAATTTTTGATTAAGATGTTGAGGTGGAGGCTGTAAATTTTTCGAGGATACGATGATTCTTCTTGGATAGTGTGATGGTGTTTTATTTGCTAGGCTTAAGAGAGGTGTGTTAACGCTGCTGCCATTAAGATCTAGGATGCTTGTCGAGTGCTGGAAACTTGTTGAGAAGTACCAGCATCTATCAAGCCGCTGCGCTTCAAATAGTATCGGCTAAAGCATCCAAGACAACAGATTTCTTCACAGGAGACAAAAGGTTACATGAGGTGGCTGAATCAGAATGTTTGCAGAGCACCCTTCGCCCTCTAACCTGCAACACACAAAGTATCTCATCTTTACTGTTACACGAGGCTTCTACCACATCTTGGACAGAAGAGTGAGCTGGGAGGCTTCTCTGCGCCGCAGAATCTGCAGATAGGTAGTAGGGCTTTGCGCACAAGGCTTCGTTTCTCGATCTTACGCTTAGCCTTATCGTATTCTGGGCTTCGATAATACTCGTTTATGAGCGTTAATCTTCTAGTTAGGTGTGGGTGTGAGCTGATGAGCTCGCTTAAAGCATCGTATGTTGTGTTTGCTCTGTTGTTGAGTGCTACGACTTTTTGGAGAAGGGATCTGACCGCTTCCACGCTATCTGTTACGAGTAGGCTCGCTCTGTCAGCGCTGACCTCGGACTCACGCCTCCAACTAAGTAGGGCAAATCTAAGCGGGGCTTCTACTAAAGGTATGCCTAGCGCCGAGGCTGAGAAGGTGACGCCTTGTAGGATAAATTCTGCTAACGTGTGGTAGAGCATATGTCCGCATCCAATATGCCCGAGCTCGTGAGCTAGTAGTGCTGTGACTTCTTGCTGTGTAAGAGCCTTGAGCAGCGCTTCACCTACCACGACATATGGCTTTTCATCTAAGCCGAAAGAGTAGGCGTTGAAACCAAGCTCGTGATCTATATACATCTTCGGCAGATACTTTAGGCATAGCTTGTCTGCACACCAAACCAGTAGAGAGCCAAGGCTACTATTTCTTTTAACGTAGATGCTCCTAGAGGAAACCTCTTTTTCGTGGAGTGATATGGCTTTCTTTAGGTAAAATGCTTTGAGTAGGGCTGCTGGTGTAACCAGTTCCTTGAGTAATGTGAGCTTTTCTAAATCGCCCTCGTACGCATAATCAGCTCTGCTTAAATCATACCTTCGGCTCGTTAAGAGCCTAACACCACAACCTCGGCAGAAGATATCTTCTTCATCTGAGTATGTGCGGCAGAATCTGCACCTTAACTCCAAGCCAAAAAGTATTAGTTCGTTGTTCTTAAATCTCTTTAGTAGGTTATTTTAACTCCAGGTTTTCCCCGTAGGCTACTGTAGATCAATGAATATATCTGTGTGACACCGCTGTGTAAAACGGTCGATTATAGAGGGTAAAGATCAAAAATACTTTATGGGGTAGGTTTAGCTCCACTATTGTTTCTTATAATTGTGTTATTGTGTGGTCTTCTCTTGGGCTTCGGATGAGGGGAACTCTGGGAAGCTCTCTTTCACCCTCCGCTCAGCCACCACAGCGGCTTCGGCAAGTATCTTCTCCGCCTCCTCGTTCGCTACTTCGAAGTTTAGTGTTAATCCGCCTAGCTGCCCAGCCTCAACCAAAATGTTGCTCAGTATGCTGTTTATCTCACCCAGCTCGCTTTCAGCCTCGGGCATAACCTTAGCCAACCCCGATCTTATGGATCTGATGATACTTGATGCTGGTGCTAGCGCAACCGCAACATCACCTAATTCCTCCACTGTAGTTAGTCTGAGAGAGATCTGTTCTAACGCAAGCTTAGCTTGGCTTACTAGCTTACTCATCTTCCTAACTTCAACCAGCTCGTTGGAGAGGGCTGTTGCTAGCTGTGTCTCGTGGTTCTGCATAGCGGTTACAGACCTTCTAAAGATATCCTCATCCTTCCTCTTAAGCCTCGCCAATATGGAATCCATCTTCTGAATCTCAGCTTGGAGCTGTCTCCTCGCCCACTCAAGCTTGGGTTTAAGCGGAGCTGAGGGCTGGAGCGCCTCCCTGAGACTGTCAGCAACACTAGGCTTATGGGACTTAATCCATTTATCGGTGAACTCAGACATCCACCTTACCACTTACTCAAAAATTTTAACCCCAAACTTTAACGGATGCGCACCAAAAATAGTTGACCGGTCTGTCAGCTCGATACTCACCTTATTCGATAAGCGTAACTGACGGTTAGCAAGAGTTATAAGCGAATCCAATTACAGAAGTGTGCAGAAGATCATGATAATCAGCGTCACACCAGACCTAGCCCTAGATGAAGGCTACAGCTACGCCGGAGGACTAGGTGTCCTTGAGGGTGACAAGTTTTATGCTGCAACCAAGCTCAACCTACCTTATAAGGTTCTAACGCTCTTTTACAATCAAGGTTATGTGGAGTATGAATTTGATAAGGAAGGGAACCCCATACCCAAGCCTCAGCAGCAGCCAGAATCGTTCTTAAATAAGCTGAAGGGAGACGACATCTACACCATCCAGCTAAAAGGCGAAGATGTCAAAGTTGAAGCGCTAAAGTATCGAATGGGTTGGGCTGAGGCGGTCTTCTTCAAACCAGTGGAGCCAGCCTGGGCGCAGCACCTAACCGACCGGCTATACATAGAAAACAGCTTAGAAGAAAAGTTCTTGAAGTATACGCTGCTAGCTAAGGCTTCGGCAGAATACATTAAGAGCAGCGTGGGCATAGAGAATGTGGAGTTCATCGATCTA
>CAYQXI010000036.1:0-15912 GCA_964421575.1 uncultured Nitrosopumilales archaeon | reverse complement strand
TTAAGATCCTCCAAGTATTCTTCAAGCTCTTTTATATGCTCCTCTTTGGTTATGAAGCGTCTGCCGAAGCCCCTATGGCTCCAGTGGTGGGATTTACAACCGCAACAGCAACACATATTCCTTCTTCACCCTAAGATGTATTTACTCTGTCGTTACTATTTGAACCCTCCCTCCTGTCTAGATAAATAAACTTAAATATGTTGTCACCAAAGTCTACTTCAGATGGCTGGGCTCCCGTGGCTTACTCGCTTCCTCACCCTCTGGATATTCATAGCTATGATCGGAGGTATAGGTTTAGGGTATTGTGTTCCGCATGTTTCTGATGTTATCGGCTCTTTGAGTATCGGGACCACCTCTATCCCTATAGCTATAGGTCTGATCTGGATGATGTATCCGCCTCTCGCCAAGGTTAGGTATGAAGATCTGCGTAAGATAGTTAGAGCAAGCGGCTCGAAGAGGATGCTTACACTTTCGCTTATTCAGAACTGGCTTCTAGGGCCGCTTCTCATGTTCATATTAGCTTGGATCTTTCTAGCAGACCATCCATCTTTCAGAAACGGTGTAATTATTGTAGGTCTAGCTAGATGCATAGCTATGGTGATCGTCTGGAACAACCTAGCGGATGGTGATAATGAGTGGGCAGCTATTCTTGTTGCGTTAAATTCTGTCTTCCAGATAGCGATGTACTCAATCCTCGCCTACTTCTACATAACCGTGCTCTCCTCTATGATCTCAGGCGAAGGGATAGTGGTCCAAATATCACTAATAGAGGTAGCACAGTCTGTAGCAATCTACCTAGGCATACCCTTCTTCGGAGGGGTGATGACAAGATTCTTCTTTTTAAAGAAGAAGGGGAGAGAATGGTATGATAACGCATTTATGCCAAAACTCAGTCCAACATCCCTATTTGCACTCCTCTTCACCATAATAGTCATGTTCTCTCTTAAAGGTGAATACATAGTCACTCTACCACTCGATGTAGCAAGAGTTGCCACACCCTTGCTAGCCTACTTCACCATCATGTTCTTCATATCATTTGTATTAGGCTACCTTTCTAAACTCGACTACCCACGCACCACATCACTCGCCTTCACAGCAGCGAGCAACAACTTCGAGCTGGCAATAGCGGTTGCAGTTTCAGTCTTCGGCTTAGCATCACAAGAAGCGTTCGCAACCGTAATAGGCCCCCTTATCGAGGTGCCAGTCATGATAACTCTCGTGAACGTATCGCTATGGTTTAGAAGAAGGCTCTATGTGGCTGAGAGAGTAGAGGTTAAAGCGGTTAGTTAGGTAAGCCTAGAGGTAACCGATCTTCGGAAACTTCTTAACAACTACTCCAGCCTCTATAACATACGGCACTGCCTCGCTTAAATCGAGCGCGCGGAGGATAGGTGAAAGCATCTGGTCAGCTGGGACCTCGTTGATATCTGAACCGTAGGCTAGTGGTGAGACCGAAGGCAGCACAAAGTATCTACTGCTGCTGGTCTGAAGATCGATGAACACTTTGAACTTATGCTTGGCACCCACATCGTCTTTAAGTGTTATTGCTGGGTGCTCGTGCCCCAAGATCACATCTCTACCTCCTCTTTCTTCTGCAGGTAATGTTTTATGGCCGTGTGTTAGGATTATGCCGCCCAACTCTAGGTAGGGGTCGTGGAGCGGTACCTCAAGTTCTTTGAGGACCTTGATTACGTAGTTGTCGTGGTTCCCTCTTACGACTTCGACCTTTAGATTCTGCTCTCTTAGTTTAGAGATTAGTTTCTTAACGCCAAACCACTCTGGTGCTGTTACTTCCGCGAATTCATGTTTTACGTCGCCCAGCAATATTACTCCTTTGCACCCTAAGTCTTTGGCTGGTGTGATTATGTGTTTTATTATCGTAGGTAAGATTGGTGCTGGGATGTGTATGCCCTTCTCCTCGCTTTCATCCTCAAGCCCTATATGTAGGTCTGCCGCTACGAGCAAACCTTCCTTTTCAAGTAGGACCGCTGGGTATGGTGAGGCTATCGAAATTCTTCGCGTGATCCTAATACGCTCAGCTACGTTTTCTGCCTTCAAGGCGCCTCTCCTTTATCCTCCTCATCACGCTATCATAGAGAGCCTCAAGTAGCGCCTTCTTGTCCTCCATAAGCACTATGTCGCTGTAGCCCAGCAGTATAAGGTCGTGGGTGAAAGGTGAAGGTAGGTCTGAAGTAGGTGCTATAATAAACCTTCTTCTACCAGCCGCAATATCTCCCAAGACTTCTTCAGCGGTCTTAACGTCCATCACATCCTCAAGTACCTCTCTGTAAGCCTCTTCAACGACGGGGAAGCCTTCGATCTCCTCACAAAGCTTAAAGAGTATCTGTGAGTTAGTCTGCTGCCTAGCAACAGTTATCTCATGCCCCTTGTAGTTACGCAGCACCATAAGAGCCCTAGTCGCACAGTGCCTAAACCTCCTCCTAACGAGCTCGGTGTTTCTGATCGAGGAGATCAGCAGCCTCCTCAGATTCTCTTTAGTCCCTTGGTTGACGAGCCACTTTGGGTCTACACGCCTGCCTCTGGGTAAGGTTAGCATGAAGCCAGAGTCGCTGACCGTAACCATAATATTCGCTTTGAGGGTAAACGCGATTACGTGCGCATATGCCCTTGAGAGGGCGTCATTCACCCTTCTGCCGAAGACGGTGTTGAATATTATGTTCTGTCTACTCTCGTTGTCCACATAGTCTTCGACCAAGAGGCTTGTGTCGCTCGGCATTTCCTCCAACCCGAGTGTAGTTAGGAAGTCGTATTCAGCCTTCATGTAACCTAAGATCGCTTTAGCCGCGTTAAAGGTGCATTTGTAGTCACGCATAATCCAATCTATAATCTCTTTTTTCGGAACACCCTCCTTCAGCATCTCAAAGACTTTGCTTCTAAACCGACCTATGGCCTCACCTAGATCGAAGCTTAGCGGCAGCATCTCGCTGAACCACGTGGGTACAGTGGGTTTACCCTCCTTAATCGGCTTAACGTACGCCTTCACGCCTCTAGAGTATTGGTATTTGTAGAGCCTCCCACCGAGTATGAAGATGTCACCTTTAGTAAGCCTCTCCAGAAACTCCTCTTCGATCGAACCCACCCATCTACCATCGATTGTATATACTTTGATAGCTACTTCATCCGGTATGGTTCCTACGTTAGTCGCGTAGATCACTCTTAGAAGTGCTCCCCTTCTGCCGAAGACCCCCTCTTCTTCATCATACCATATCTTTCCGTACACCTTAAAGCTCTCCAAGCTCTTGTAGCCGCCGCTGAGATACTTGAGTAGGCGCTTAAACTGATCCACCGTTAAATCTCTGTAGCAGTAGCTTCGGGTCACGACCCTATACGCTTCATCAACACGCCACTTCCTCTCTATCGCCATCCCCACGATATGCTGAGCCAACACATCAAGAGGCCCCTTAGGTATGTACACCCTATCCAACCTCCCCTTTGAAGCCTCAGAAGCCAACACAGCATCCTCAACCAGATCATCACGCTCAAGCGGGATAAGCACCCCCTCAGAAACCCTGTTCAAAGCATGGCCTGATCTGCCTACTCGCTGGAGGCATCGTGAAATAGACTTTGGCGAGCCTATCTGCACAACCAGATCTATGCTTCCTATGTCTATCCCGAGCTCTAGGCTCGTGCTTGTGACCACAGCTCTCATCCTACCGTCCTTTAACTTATCCTCAACCTCTTTCCTTATCTCTCTAGATAAGCTACTGTGGTGTGCAGCCAGCTCATCAGCATCTACAACGTTGAGTTTAGATAGGTGGTAGACTACCCTCTCTGTACCAGATCTTGTGTTAGTGAAGATGAGTGTGGTTTTATGCCTCCTAACGAGATCTCTTATCATCTTATACATCTTCGACGTAACATACTCTGCTGACGTGTGGACCAAGTCGCTTACCGGTAGGTCTACCGTCAGCTTAGTCGGCTTCACAAACCTCGTGTCTGCTATCACACAATCTCTAAGCACACCATCCTTATACCCAACCAAGAACTTCGCCACCTCCTCAAGGGGGTGGATGGTCGCTGACAACCCTATACGGGTGAAGCCCCTACCACACAGCTCCTGCAGCCTCTCGAGCGAAAGAGTTAGGTGCACCCCCCTCTTTGAGCTACATAGCTCGTGAATCTCATCCACAATAACCCACTTAACAGACCTAAGCTTCTCGCGAAACCTAGGCGCGCATAAGACTATCGCTAAGCTCTCAGGAGTTGTTATAAGTATATGTGGTGGCTTCCTTAACATCTTAGCCCTTTCGGATGAAGGTGTGTCACCAGTCCTAACAGCTACTCTAATTTCAGGCAGCACCTTATCTGTCCCCATAACTCTCGCAGCCTTCTGAATACCCCTTAACGTCGTGTTGAGGTTCTTCTCAATGTCATTGTTCAAAGATCTTAGGGGCGAGACATATATCGCATAGACCTCATCGCCTAAGAGCCCCCTCTTCCCTAGGCTCAGCAGCTCGTTTATAATCGATAAAAAGACCGCAAGAGTCTTACCAGAGCCTGTTGGTGCGGCTATGAGTGTGTTCTCGTGGTTCTGAATAGACCTTATCGCATACATCTGCGGAGGGGTTAGCGAGCCAAAGGTCGTAAAGAACCAGTTCGATACTTCTGGCTCAAGGAGCTGCGCTACTTCAGCCTCTGATATCGCCTTGGCAACCGTTAGAGCCAAAGGAGAGTCGTCTAAAAGATTATCCCAAAAGGCGTCTTAAAAGTATGTAGCCAGCACGCTACTCGTCAGCGTAGGCTCCTAATGTTTCCTGCATCGACGTTAAAGGTTTCGCATCGAACCCTTCTCTGCGAAGATGCTCCGCGAACTCAGCAGCAAACCCGTGAAAGGTGTAGACCACCTCTGGGCAACACCTCTTCACAACCTCTTTAAGTTCGTTGAAGTCGCAGTGGTCGCTCAGCGGGATGGCGTAATCAACCCCCATAGCGTACTTAAAGCTCGGCTCAACAGCCCAACCCGAAAAGGCTATTGTGACCGCCCCATACTTTTTCTTCAGATTTGAGATGAAGGTGCTTCGCCCGCTATACATCGGGGTGATGAGCACCCAAGGCTTTTTCTCAAGCAGCCCCCTTTCTTGAGCCTCTTGGTAGGTTAGATGATCCCCACCTAAATCTAACCCGAGGCTAGAGCATGTAGAGTTTATCTTCGCTACAGCACCGTGCTGGAAAAATGGTTTCCACACTGAGAAGATGCTAGTCAAGATCTGCGCCTTACCCAGAGGGTAGCCCATCAGTATAACTGGTCTACCGCTTGAAAACTGCTCTGAGATGATCTTATGCGTCCTATCAACCACCTCTTCAATAGGAGGGAAGGTGAAATCTTCTCTACCATAAGTGGTTTCAATTATGAGTACTTTGCAGCGTGGTGTTTCACCCCCCTTTAGGAAAGCTCTGCTTCTAAGCGAAAAATCTCCAGTATAGTAGATTTCGTCATTTATGAGTAGGCTTCGTGAGCCGAATATATGCCCTGAGTTCATCATCTTAAACCCATCTACCTCTGAGACCAGATTTCGGATAACTCTACCTCGAGCAGCAGCCAAAGCTGCAGTCTCTCTCGATGTTAAAACTCTCTGCCCGCCTGATTCGAGTAAGTGATCTTGGTGTGCATGGGATACGAATACCAACCCATCTCCACTAGATCTTATCGGGTCTAGAAGAAGCTTCGTATCCCCATACTCAACCAGTATGCCGTCAGCAGCCTTAACAGATACCTTCCTCACAATCGATGCTAGGGCTTAGCCCATATTTAGGGATATGCTAAGCTATATTTAAAAGCCTCTAACGAACAATAAGATAGCTGGGTCAGTATGAGGTTAAGACTTGGGCTTATAGGTAAGACGAATACAGGTAAGACGACCTTCTTCAACGCAGCAACCCTCTTATCTGGAGAAGTCTCAACATACCCCTTCACAACCAAGACACCTTACGCAGGAACAGCATCAGCAGTAACACTTTGTGTCCATAAAGAGTTCAGAGTAAAGGACGAACCCGTTAACTCAAAATGTATAGAAGGCTGGAGGCTAATACCCATTGAACTCATAGACTTACCGGGTCTGATCAAGGGGGCCTCAGCAGGCAAAGGCTTAGGCTTCCAATTCCTCAGCCACGCCGCGCAATCAGACGCCTTACTCCACATAGTCGACGCATCTGGGAGTGTCGATGCTGATGGACGCATCACAGAGCCTGGGACAGGAGACCCTGTCGCAGATATAGGTGACATAGAGGAGGAACTCGTCCTGTGGTACCTTCGCCTTCTGCAGAACAACGCCGATAAGATTTCTCGAAGCGTAAAAGGAGGAACATCGCTAGAAGCAGCGATCAGAGAAGTCTTTAGCGGCATCGGCGTAAAAGAGCATCACGTGAAGACCGCTTTACAGCAAGCAAAGCTCGAAGGTAAGGACTTTGAAAACTGGTCTGATGAGGAATGTAAAGAGTTCTGCTGGATACTGAGGGACATATCGAAACCCACTTTGATCGTAGCGAATAAGATGGACCTCAAAACAGCGCCAGAGAACTTTAGGCGCATACAAGAAGCCTACCCAGATATGATCGTCGTACCCGCCAGCGCCGAGGCAGAACTGATATTGAGGAGGGCTAGTGAAAAAGGTCTTATAGAGTATATACCCGGTGAAGAACGCTTCAAAGTGGTTAATCCGAATCTTCTGAACGAGAGGCAGAGGTGGGCGCTCAACTTCATACGAAGAGCGGTCTTAGGCCAATTCATGAGGACGGGTGTCCAGTTCGCTATTAACGTGGCGGTCTTCAAGCTTCTAAGGATGAACACAGTCTACCCCGTCTATGACCCAACTAAGCTATCGGATAAGCACGGGCGTGTATTACCGGATGTACTCCTTATGCCCTCGGGCTCGACTGTTAGAGATCTGGCTAGAGAGATACATACTGAGTTAGAGAAGGGGCTGCTCTACGCTATCGATGCCAGAACAGGTCTAAGGCTCCCTGTAGACTATGAGCTCAAGGACAGAGATGTTTTATCTATCGTCTCAGCGACAAGATCAAGAAGCTAGCGGCTTAACCCTCTTCCATCTTACTCCCTGCGGGGTGTCCTCGAGTAGCACACCACGCCTTCTTAACTCTTCTCTGATTTTATCAGCGGTTGCCCAATCCTTTCTACGCCTAGCCTCCTCTCTTTCTTTAATTAAGGCTTGGAGCTCAGGCTCAAGCTTCTCTTCATAAGGTGGTATGACGTTAAATATTGAGTTAAATGAGTTTACGAATGCTCTGCAAGCATCTAAATCCTTTTGGGAAGCCCTACCTTCGTCTAATGCCTTGTTCACCTCTCTAATGAATTCGAAGAATACCGCAAGCGCAGCTGGTGCATTCAGATCGTTATCCATAGCCTCCTCAAACCTTCTTCGGTATTCTTTGACAGATTCTACCAATCTATCTTCGCTCGACGTGGGGTTTGCTGTAGATAACCTTAGGTTGAAGTCTTGAAGTCTTTTAACGGTGTTCTCAGCGTGCATCAGCCCGTCAAAGGTGAAGTTCAACCTATCCCTATAATGCGCTGAAAGCAAAAGGAATCTTATAGCAGCTGGGGTATAGCCTTTTGCCAAGAGGTCTCTTAAAGTAAAGTAGTTACCGAGGGACTTCGCCATCTTCTGCCCGTTAACCAATAGATGCTCACAGTGTACCCAGTATCTGGCTAAGGGTTTACCTGTGCCTGCTTCTGACTGAGCGATCTCGTTTTCGTGATGGGGGAATATGAGGTCAACCCCGCCTGAATGGATATCGAATGTTTCACCCAGATACTTCATAGCCATAGCAGAGCACTCTATGTGCCAGCCCGGTCTACCCTTCCCTAACTCAGTTATCCAGAAGACGCCTCCGTCCTCCTCATCCCATGCTTTCCAGAGCGCGAAGTCCCTTACCTCCTCTTTAGAATATTCGTCAGACTTTACTCTCTCAGCTCTAAGATCG
Organism: uncultured Nitrosopumilales archaeon; assembly: GCA_964421575.1. Taxonomy (GTDB): domain Archaea; phylum Thermoproteota; class Nitrososphaeria; order Nitrososphaerales; family JAAOZN01; genus JAAOZN01. The sequence continues at coordinate 7,950 of CAYQXI010000036.1, read as the reverse complement.
GTGCTTCTAATACCAGAAAGCTTACCATAATCTTTGAAGGCTGAAACCCTGTAGTAGACGGAGCCCTCGGAGAAGTACGCTATTCCTTTTTCAAGAAGCTTCTTGATTAACGAAACCATCTCAGGTATATGCTCAGTCGCTCTTGGATAGACTTCAGCCCTCTCTATACCTAAAGTATCGATATCTTCAAAGTAGGCCTTGATGTATCGATCAGTATACTCTCTAAGAGAGATGCCTTGCGCCCTCGACGCCCTTATGGTTTTATCGTCAACATCGGTTAGATTCTGAACCTGAAAGACCGAGTACCCCTTGTACTTCAAGTACCTTCTAAGTAGGTCTTGAAAGACAAATGTTCGAAAGTTCCCTATATGTGCGTAATCATAGACCGTTGGTCCGCAGGTATAGATCTTAACCACTCCCTCTTGTAGCGGGATAAATTCTTCTAGCCTTCTGCCGAGAGTGTTGAAGAGCCTTAGTACCATCCGTTTTTCAGCCTTATACTGTTTTGTGCAGCGTCTACCCTATTCTATCACCATCATAGTTAACGTTGAGCGAACTCCGCTTAACCCACGTATCTTCCTTGAGATAACCTCTTTTAGCTTATCCATAGTCGGTAGATCGACTTTAACCACAATATCGTATACTCCGTAGACCTCGTTCGCCTCAACAACCCCCTCGATACTACGCAGTTCCTTTATCAATGCTTTTTCAGAGCCCAGCTCGGCATTAATCATAACAAACGCTATCGGCATACTATAAAATCTGTCAGCACAGATATATATTTCTTACCAAAGCCCAGCGCCAACGCTATCCTAAACGCAAGATGGATCAACCGATCTACGAGCCCACTAAATTAACCACTCTACGATGTTTGCGACTAACGATACAGCCTATTCGTCAAATGTGTTCCTATTCTACCACACCTCAAGGGAGGGTTTGGATGATTTTAACCAAGCGACCTAACTATCAGTTGTACTAAATCGTAGTAACCTATACTTTCCTTTCTACTAGCTATAGCTTTTTCGAAGTTTATAGCACAGTGAGGGCAGCATGAAACTATCGCCTCTGCTGCTACACTTTTAGCTTCCTCAATCCTCTCTTGAGCCGTCCATAAGGCTAAATCTGGAGAGGCTTCCATGAAGCCTCCGCCACAACACCAAGCATATTCCCTTATCCTTTCCATCTCGACAAGCTGTAGTCCCGGTATAGCCTTCAAAATTTCTCTTGGGGGAGCATATACACCATTAGATCCAAAGAGCCAAGTCTTTGAAGGTTCATGTAGTCCAAACATTTTTACCTTTCCCTCCCAAGGTACGTAGTATTCTCCCAGTCTTCCAAGTAGGCACGGGTCGTGGTATGTTACTCTCATGTCAATGCTCTTTGTAAGTTTTATTCTACCTTCCTCTATGAAGCTCTTTACTAATTCACTTACGTGAAGTACTTTAAAATCTAATGCACCGGTGACTTTTGGATATTCTCTCTTAAAGGTTCCGTAACAATGGGCGCAGCTGAGTAGCAAGATGTTAGCCCCAGACTTCCTTATGGCTTCTACATTATGCTCCATCAGTCTTTTTGCAGCATCTCTTTGACCAATTCTCCAAAGTATACCTCCACAACAATACTCGTCAGGTCCAAGTAGTGTGTAGTCCACTCCTGCTGCCTTTAATATCTTCAGCGTTGCTTGAGCTATTTCTGGTTTTAAATAAGAGGTTGTACACCCCACAAAATAGGCTATACTCGCCTTTTTAGACGGAGTAAATTCTTCGGACAGCCACTCAAACCTTCTGTTATGAGGGTTACCGTAAATGTTGTTATGTTTTTCAACATTTTCTACAAGTCGCTTATGTGAAGCTGGAGCTATCCCGCTGCTGGCAAGCTGTGCACGAAGTTCTAGAATTATGTCAAGCACTTCTGCGTTTGCGTGAACCCATTTACACGCATAATCACAGTAACCACAAGTAGTGCAGGAATATACAATGTCCATAAGCTTCTTACTGTCCAATTTTCCTTCTGTCAGCACCGCATATGCTATATCTAATATCCCCTGCGCCGAATATGCGTCGAATCCATATCTCTTATGTATTGGACAGGCGGCGTTAAACCTCCAACTTTTCTGCATCGGTCCAGATATCAGTTTACAAAAGCCGCATCGCGTGCAACACTCCATGTCACGTTTATATCTTTCAAGACTCACTTTTTCCCACCTCCTAGAAAACGAATAATGCACCAGGATTAAGTATATGATTAGGGTCGAAGATGTCCTTCACTTTTTTCAAAAGTATTACCCCCTCACCATATCTGCTATACACCATTTGTGCCCAAGGCCCATAGGGTCTGCTAAAGAATCCTCCCATTCTCATAAGAAGGTCACTGGCATCCATAAAGACTTTCCGAGTGATTTCAACTTCCTTCGGATCTGACGGATTATAAGGAAGATCGAATTCCACGTGATAGGCGTGGCCTTGTACAATACTTTGAATGTAGCAGCCGATATCGCTTGTTGGGTATCCATATTTTACTGCGACTTCATATATCGGCGAAATGAGGCAAGCTACTTTACTTGGCGGTGCCAAAAAGAATATTTCACAGCAAGAACCTTTATACCTAAGTTTCCAGTAAGGTTCTTTACCCCACGGCTTAGATAGAAGTTCAAGCATCATCTTCTCCTTTCCGGGAGCGCCTGGCATGGATTGTGTCGGTTCTAAGGCTAGTTCTTGCGCTATCTCCATCAAGCAATTCTCTTGAACTTTGACTCTTTCTTCTGCTCGCCGATAACCTGCAATGCAAAATATGAGCATCCAAGGTGGAAGGCTCTTTCTTAACGTCTCGAATTCTTCAGGCCATTTTTCTGCAAGAATTACTGCCAAGTTGAAATTATTCAAAGCGAGTATTTCGTCAGCCACGCTGCCCATAACACCGTATCTTAAAAGCCTATTCTTGGTTTCTATCATTTTTTCGATGTTCTCAAAGGGTACAAAATAGATCTTTCTAATTCTTGGCTTTACTTCAGCCTTCACCATAGCCCACGTGACTATTCCTAACGTTCCTTGTGCGCCACTTAGAAGTTTAAAGTATTTGATGTCTCCTGGACCAAACGGATTAACCATGTCACATTGCATCTCTTCTATTGAGCCGGGGCCAGAAGCTGTTCCGGTCCTAAACTCGTCACCAGTTCCAAATACGACCTCCATAGTAAGAAGAGGATCTACATAATCAAACTGGTACTTAGGTATAATAGGCGGCTCTCTTTCTAAATAACTCGTTACCACAGACTTTGAGGCACGAGGTAGAAATGGCATGTTTAGCCTTAAGCCACTTTTCTCAAGATGTGGAACAAGCTCACCAAAGGTCACACCTGGTTCGACCATTACCGTCCTGTTCCGTGTGTCTATTCTTAGAATTCGCTTCATCTTACTAAGGTTTATGATTATTCCACCTTCTCTTGGAATGGTATCCCCTCTAAAGTGTGGCGGTCCAGAACTAATGGGTGTAAGTGGGACTTTGTATTCGTTAGCGAGTCGAATTATTTGCTTAACCTCTTCTTTATTTTGAGGAAAAACGACACAAAAAGGCTTTATGGGCTTCACAAAACTATGATCCTTTGAAGATTCTTCAAGAATTTCAGGATTGGTTACCACATCTTCCGGACCAACGACTTCAGCCAGTTTTTTGATCAAAACCTCGAGTTCGAGCATAGCGGTCAAACCATACACCTCATTCTTCTGGTATGATATACCTTTTTGGATTGGCTACGAGGTTGGGGTCTAATGCTTTCTTTACTTTCATTTGCCATATATGAAAGTTGCTATAAAGTGGTCCGATTCTTTTGACGTGTTCGTCACCATAAAAGTGGAAGCGGAACATTATATCTGGGAATCTTTCCCTCAAATTTCTTTCATTCATTTTATCCATATAAGCGAGGACAGCCGCTCTGGATTCAGGAACCGTTAGATCCCCTATTATTAAGTTCTCGGTAACAGCCATATGCCCATATTCTGTGGGGACGATCCAATAGCTGTCAAAAGCGTCCAAAATTAAGCCCTTTTCCACAAATTCTTTTCTTACTTCTGGAACGCCCATTCCCCACTTAACAACAGTGTCAATTGAGTCAACCCCGCAAGCGCTTGTCCCAAAGCCTGACGCTTTTTGGACACGGCAACTTGATATGCCCAGCAGTATGCTTGTTGTAGCTAGGTCGAGTTGGAGACATTTGCCGATTAACCATCCCTCATCATAAAATTCTCTTGGCGCCTCTTTACCCCCGTGTTCTGCTATAATCTCTCTAACAACTCCTTCTTGGTACTCTAAATCTTCTTTATTGCAAGCTTCGATAAAAACCGTTATTATGCGTGATGTTTCTTTTTGGAAGAAACCAGTCACATACTTCTCCCAAAACTCCTCCATCGTACTGCACCCCTCGATAATTATAGGAAAATTGAAGAGCTTAAATACAGCTGTGCCGACCTCAGCTTTACTTATTTCATAGAGCGCTTCACCGAGTTTCTTTAGACTCTCTTCCCAACCTAGCTCGTCTACACTCGGCATCTGGAAAAGTAGAAGCTTAAACTTGTCTTCTGGAAGTTTTGTTCTATATGCTATTGCGCCAGTTTTGGGGTTTGTTAGGGTTTCTACTGTTAGTTCCCTAGGTCCCCACCAAGGATATAATTTAATCGCAATTTTAGTAACTATTCCTATACCTGCACGCGAAATTAAGCCGTCTAATCCCGGACCAGGACCTGTTGGGCAGAACCAGCCTGCGCCAGCCCCAAGAGACCCTATTCTTACAATATCGCCTGTTGGTAAGACCCACTCAGCAGCTAAGCCGTGTCGACGGCCGTCTGAAAAGCGATTTGCCATGTAGCCATGCCCCTCAATACCCTTCGCTATAGCCCCCACTAATGCTGAGCCTACAACACTCGCTACTGGATACTGTAACCCTCTCTTAAAGCATTCGATTGCAAGCGCAGTTCGTGTGACACCTGGTTCAACTACAGCGTACATATCCTTCTCATTTATCTCAATTATCTTATTCATCCTTTTTAAGTCGAAGAGAAGCATCCCCGGTTCAGGACACCTTGTTTCCATTGTAACAAAGCAAGTGTATCTTATCTTATGCCTATTGCATATCTTTACTATGGATGCCACTTCTTCTGTGCTTTCGGGCATGACAACCGCAGCAGGAAGTTCGCCTGCGCCCTCCATCCACCTTTTATATGCGACCAAAATGGCAGGGTCGTCACTTATCCATTCCTCTCCAACTACATCCTCAATCATCTTATAAACAGCTTTTGGTAAGGCCAATTCCTCTAACCTCCACTAGATTTCTAGCACCTTTCTTTACCTCTCGTTCTCCAAGTTTTTAAGAAGAATACAGCTGTTTTACCCATAGCGTCAGCCAAGCCGCTTAAACCCGTATACAACCACTTTCACCTTTAAACTCCTTCTATTATTCATGTTAAAAAGTTTTTGGCTTGTTTATTGCTGTTATAAGAGGTGTTGTGTTATGGAAGTGGTTGGTTTTCTTCTTGTATAGGAGGTTTCATAAGGTGAGTTGTGGAATATTCAACAATTCTACAATGCGTAATGTTATTTTTTATGAAGGAGTATAGAAAGTTAGATGACAAAGTGTTTGATCGCTACCTTTTTCTATGACTTGTGTGTAGTAAAGTTCTATATATCTTGAGCTGTTCAGAGTCTACGGGTGAGGTATTTATTAAGGAGGTTAGGCTCAAAGATGGTTCTCTTGTGAAGATTAGGTATATTGATGTTGATGATTCTCTTAGGCTGCTTGAGATGTATAATTCACTTTCTCAGGATACGATCTATAACCGCTTCTTCGTATTCAGAGATAAGTTGACGCTTGAGGAAGCGGAGAAGATGGCGGCAATCAGTAAGAAAGATGAGATAGCTTTGGTAGGCGTAGTTAATAGAGGAGGCGACTCAGCGATAATCGCAGACGCACGTATATACATAGAGGGGGATATAGGTGAGATAGGCATTGTAGTCCACGACAACTGGCAGAACAAGGGGTTAGGAACAGCGTTAGTCAGTGAACTGATACGTGAAGGCATAAAGAGGGGGTTAAAGAGGCTCAAGATCTACTGCCTACCCGAGAACAGAATCATGATACACGTTGGGGAGAAGCTAGGCTTCAAGTATGGCGTGTCTGAATTGGGTGTCGTTAGGATGGTTCTTGATCTCCCTAGTGGTAAACACTCGGAATAAGGTATACTAATTAGCCGCTGTTTTAATTTCCCTCTGATAGGCAAAGTAAGAGTAGACTATTGTGTAGAGGGCTACTCCTAAAACTGGTAGGAGAATGAATAAAAACGCATATTCTGGTAAGAGGGTGCCTATGATAGAGATCACACCAGACAAGATGAATAGCCGCCCACCGATTTTGTGAGTTTTATCCCAGACCACATCGCTACTTAAAGTCCAAGGTGTTCGGATGCCGATGAACCAATTCCTCTTCGCCTTACCGATCAGCACACCGATATAGATGAACAGCACACCGACGCTTAATGGGAGGATGGTGTTGGGGCTGATAGCAAACCCTAAGCTCCAAAATATGATTTGAATATGAACGATAAGCAGAAAGAGCAACATCAACACAACAAACCCGTAATAGTATCTTATGAACTGCATAATATTCTCCTTTAGAGGGTCGATTTTCGGTATGGCTAGGAAGAGAAGATAGAGCCCAACGGTAAGGAGAGGTATAAGAAAAGCGCCCCAAAACTTAGGTAAGTAGCCGTCAACCTCACCCTTCGCATTCCAATGTGAAGCCACCTTCTCAGGCAAGCAGGGGTAAGCTAGAATAGAAAGTAGGAAAGACGCCGCAATTATACCCGCAGTTAAAGCCGTAAGGCCTTTCAACCACCCTTACTAAATTGTTGCCACGTATCTTATAATTTTAGCCCCTTAACTTCTGAAGCCTCTTTAGTAGCTCTTTATCACCTTCGTGATCTCCAGCACATGTAGCTATGATTCCATCTACAATACCTTGCAGTCTAGCTGCAAAATCTTCGACACGATCGATGGTTGTGGTGGCAGGCCATCCAATCATCTTCATAGTCTCAACGTTTCTATGCGTCTCTACCAAGAAGTACGTGTAGATCGGCTTATTGAGACGTTTGCACTCTTTAGCCACCTCTTCTAACATTGGGAGGGTTTTTTCTTCAAGCCTCATGAAGAAGATGAAGTCCCATGCATCTCTCACCCTAGCGACGGTCTCTTCAACAGATTTGCGTGCTGTGAGCAAGCATCCCAATTTTAGATTTTTCACGCGAACAGTTGTGCGTAGGAAATCTCGAGCTTCTTCAGAACTTTTCAAAGCCTTGATGGGTTCACCATACTTAGGGATGTCTCCCATAGTCAACACAAGGCCGTCAAGGCCTACCGCATCTGCCGCTAAGGCCAAACCCCCCACTTCGACTGGACCTTTGTAGTGCAGTATGAATATAGGTATCACTATCTTATCTGGATATATAGTTTTGAGCACGCAACCGACAGCTGTACCGCTTGGTGCTGGTAGACCTGCTGCGCTATCGGTGATGTTCCACCCGTCAACCAAATCTTTAACTTCCTCAGCGAGTTTCAAGAACTTGCGAGTCGGAACAAACTCATGTAGTATTTTCATCAATACCCCACAAACCCCTGTTTTGTAATTTGATTTAAATTTTTCCCCCCCCCCACTTGGAAGAAAGCTTTAGAGAAAAGCATATCTGATTACAACATGCACAGAGTTCTGCATCAGAAGGTCCTTCCTTATCTATCGAGTTTTAAATAAGGTGGTGCTCCGGGCGGGATTTGAACCCGCGTTTGCGGCTCGGGAGGCCGCGGTCCTTGACCGGGCCAGACGACCGGAGCTCGGGGCCGGGTATTTCCCCCCATCCTTTTTATGTTTGGCGGTGATGTTTTTGGTTCTTGTTTTATCTCCGGGGTCGG
>CAYQXI010000035.1:0-8978 GCA_964421575.1 uncultured Nitrosopumilales archaeon | reverse complement strand
GTCCTTAATCTCCTCATAGGGTGTTGAATCAACATCGCGGTTCCAGACCACCATACAGATTGGTGCACCTGTTGTTCTGTTGTTAAAGAGGCCTGAGAGGATATCTACTCGGTCTGCTTCTGCTCTTGCTGTTGAAAGTGGACTGCTCGGTCTTCTAAGGTCGACTTCGCGCTGAATCTCCTCTACCTCTATGGGTAACCCAGCTGGGCAGCCGTCTATGACCGCCCCTACACACCTGCCGTGGCTTTCGCCGAAGCTCATGACTGCGAAACGTTCACCTAATAGGTTGGCCGGCATCCTCCTCCACTTCCAGAGAAGCACCTAGCTTCCTCATATCTTCTATGAAGGTTGGGTATGAAACATCAACACTTTCAGCCCCTAATACTTCACATCCGCTTTGTGTTGCTAATCCGGCTAGGCAGAAGGCCATGAATAGGCGGTGGTCACCCCTTGAGTCGAGTGTGCACCTCTTAAGCGTGCCTCCCTTGAGCTTTAAGCCGTCTTCATAGAGCGTTACTTCAGCATTCATCTTACTCAATTCCTCAGCCAGCACGGTCAGCCTGTCTGTTTCTTTGAATCTGGCGTGCGCCACCCCTCTTATCTCCACACCTTCCCTACACTTTAACCCAAGCACAGCAACTACTGGGAGAAGGTCTGGGCTGTCTGATAGGTTGAATACTCCGCCTCTAAGCAGAGACTTTGGACCCCTAACCCTAACACCACCCTCCTTAACCTCTACTTCAGCACCGAGCTCTTGCAAGATCTCTAGGATGCGGCTATCCGCTTGTGGTTGTTGTAAGGAGAGGTTACCGACTTCGACTTCACCCCCTGTAAGAACTGCTGACGCTAGTATGAACGCTGCTGAGCTGAAGTCGCCCGGCACATTCACTTCTCTAGGACTGTATCTTTGACCGTGTGGTATGTGAAAGACTCCCTCCCTAGGGCTTGCTATCTTGCCGCCGAATTCACGGATAATGTAGAGAGTTGCTTCAACATAGGGTCTTGAAACCAGATTACCGACCACCTGAATGGTTGTGTCGCTGTCAGCGAGTGGTGCTGCTATGAGTAGGGAGGAGATGAACTGTGATGAGATATCTCCTCTTATCACAGCGACACCACCTCTTATACCCCCACCCTGCACCACGATAGGTGGTTTACCGTTGAGTCTGGTTGACCAGCACCTTACACCCAGTTGTGTTAAAGCGTCTAGAAGCGGCTGCATTGGCCTTTGCCTTAGGCTACTGTCTCCAGTTAGCACGGTATACCCGCTAGGGGTTAGGGCTGCTACTGAGGTCATTATTCTGATGGTCGTCCCTGAGTTCTCTGCATCTATTACATCCTCCGGTGTCTGGGGGCGATCCACACCCTTAACTGATAGAGAGAAGCCTTGCTTGGTTACTTCTGCGCCGATCGCTTTGACCGCTTCTATCGTTGCATTCGTATCTCTAGCCAGTAGGGGTCGGTTGATCTTTGAGATGCCTTCGCTGAGCGCTGCGAGTATAACCGCCCTATGTGTGTAGCTCTTGCTCGGCGGCGCATCGACAAAACCATTAACTACTGAAGGATGTACTCTAACCTTAACCACTTGCCAGCACCCTTGCACGCCTATTATTAACCTTGGTCAAGATAACCTTGCCGCCTAGGCTTCGTAACGCTGAAAACACCTCATTCACATTCTCACTTTTGCAGAGCGCAGACACCGCTGGTCCGGTTCCTGAGAGCCCTGCGGCTAGAGCGCCGTGTTTTATGGCTTCTGCAGCAGCCCTTACGTCGAAGCCTAGTGCTGCTGAGTAGATCAAACCGTTTATGGTTAGGGCTTCTAAGTATCTCCCTTCTGAGGCTAGCTTGAATGCTTGTAGAGCGAAGGGTTTGAAACGCTCTACGATCTCCTTGCTTATCTTCTGCTTGTCCAATCTTTCTTCAGGCACATAAATAACTACCTCTAGGTCTTCAGGCCCCTCTTCTCTTCTTAGAAGCTTGAGGTTTGTGTTGTCTGTGAGGCAGTAGCCGCCGAAGTAGCTTGCGCACGCATCGTCAAAAGCGCCTGTTATGGTTACTTTCGCTTTGATCGCAGCATTAACGCCTATTTTGACGAGCTCTAAATCATCAACCCTTTCACCAAGAGCTGCTTTGGCTGCGAGAGCGATGGCGTTTGCGGCTGCGCTTGAGCTCTTAAGACCTCTTGCCAAAGGTATCTCTGAGTGTGTGATGACCTCTGCGCCAACCCTTCTTTTTGCTAGAGCCTCTATTATCGCTTGCGCCATAATCTTAGAGGATTCTATATCTGCGAGTTGGTGTTCTACCCCCTCTAATCTAACCTCTACACCATTAGCCTCCTCGATTATCTTGACCTCAGCTTCAATCCTTAAGCCTACACCAAGCGAGCACCCTAAACCTGTGGCAACCGCATTCACAACAGAGATTGCGCCGTATGCTTCAGCCCTACCCCACATCTTCAACACCAAGCTCCAGCTTTAAAGCTTTGAGCATAGCATCCTTCGGAGGCTCAAGCCCAGTCCAGATTCTAAAGGATTCTGCTGCTTGCTCAAGCAACATCTTGTAGCCAGAAATAGTTGTTGCACCAGCCTCCTTCGCTTCTTTAATGAGCCTTGTTTCGACGGGTCTGTAAACTAAGTCGTAGACGATTAGATCTCTTCTTAGAAGATTCTTCGGTATGATTGATTCATCTACATTCGGGTACATGCCGACAGGGGTTGTGTTAACCACCAGTCTGGCTCTGCTAAGCGCCTCCTTCAGGCTCTCTTCGTTGAGAGGCCCCACATTCAGTTTGGTGTTGTTATGTTGTTTAAGTAGGTTGAGGGCTCGCTCTAAGCTTCTATTGAGCACGAAGACCTCTCTGCACCCAGCGTCGAGAAGCGCTTTTACACAAGCTTTTGCCGCGCCTCCAGCACCCAGTATTAGAGCCGTTATCTCATCTAGTTTAAGATCGAGCTCCAGAAGTGGGGTTAGGAAGCCGATCACGTCTGTGTTATAGCCTTTGAGTAAACTGTCATCTAACTTGACCGTGTTGACCGCACCAACTTTAGCAGCAGATGAGTCTAGGTGTGTTAGCAGCGGTATAATCCGCTCCTTATAGGGTATCGTGACGTTGAAGCCACCCACCTTAAGCGCCTTCAAACCCTTTATAGCGTCCTCGAACACCATAGGATCTATGTCGAAGACAAGGTAGACCGCATTCAGACCAAGTGCTCTAAAGGCTGCGTTATGCATGGCTGGGGAGGCTGTATGCTCTAAAGGGTGCCCAACTAACCCATAGATCTTGGTTTTAGAGTTGATCTTCATAACCTAGCACACGATACAACCTAAGCGCTTCAGTTAACTCTATCTGCCCTGGGGCGGTAGCCTCCTTTAAGCAAGTATAAACAATCGGGGAACCAAGCATAGGAGCAAGCACCCTAGAGATGAGACCCGACTCACCCATACAGAACGCTATGAGACTACCCTTTGGTGCTTGCTTCAGCACCTCCATCACCCTAAGGTTGTCTTCGAAGCTCCTTGCTGTAGTTACGACCTTACCTATGCCTCCATAGCTCAGCACCTCGTTTACCCATCTGCTTAGGGTAGATTGGTTGGGTGTGTTGGTGAAGCTGTGCTTAGATACTATTAACGTGGTTTCTGCGTGAACCTCTGCTAGCTTCTTCTCCTTCTTAACGGTCTCCAATTCTATGTCGATGTAGGCTGGTTTAAGGTCTATTAGGTGGTAGAGTAGCTGTGTGCGCTTTGCTTCACCCCCTCTAAAGCGTCCACCCTCTTTACTCGATCTGAGGGTTAAGATGCACTTACCCTCGATACCCCTAATAACATCCTTCAGCTTCTCAGCACTAAAGGTGTTGAGATAATCGAGTCTAAGCTCGACCAGATCAGCACCAAGCCTTATAGCGGTTTCAGCCTTTTTTTTAAGCAGAGTATAGGTTTTTGCACCTACTGAAGCACATACCTTCATCCCTAAAATTCAACACCTACTTCTCTAAGATATATTCGTCAACAGCAGCTCCGAAGTGCCTACCCTTGGCTTCCACTACACTAGCAAGTATACGGTCACCACGCTTGAGCTCGATCACAGACTTTACCTTACCATCATCACAGACTAAGGCTATCGTCTCAGCGTTCTGAAGGAGAACGCTCCCAACCTCCTCGCCGAAGGCGGCTTTAACTAAGACTAGTGGTCTACGCTCTATCTTAACCCTACCTACTGTAGCTACTCTAGGTGGCTCCTTGGAGCTTACTACAAGCACTTGGTCTCCAGCTTCTAGCTCAGATAGATACTTTGTTCTACCGTCTGGCATGAGTATGTAGCTGCTGACGCTTCCAGCATTAACTCGGAACGGTCTCGGTGAGGTAAACTTTGAACCCAAAGATTCGTTATGGACTAGGAAGAGGAAGTTAGATCTACTACCTACGAGCAGCCCTTCGCCTAACTTGAGCATCGAGGATGTATCTACGCAAACCCTTTCACCCACACCAGCCTCCCTAACTTCAAGCACTTCAACAGGCACCAGACGCACAAAAGACACAGCCTTAAGATACTCAAGGGTCTGCTTAACCTCCTCAAGGCTAGAGGTTCTCAGCACAACACCATCCACACCACGCTCTAACACACCGAGCAGCGGCCTAACTTCGCTAGGCGAAGAAGCATAAGCATACAGCTTACAACCACTTGACTGAAGCTCGGCTATAAGATTTTCTAAGGGTATGATCTTCCAGTCAGCGGTCTCGACAAGCACGGCTTTAGCACCTCTCTTTGCATCCGCTACGATCTTCTCAAGATCCGCTCTATCCATAATCCTCTTTCTTAACACTAGCCCCTTAACATCTTGCGCAGACTCAGAGGGTTGAAGGAACTCAGCATCCACACCCTCAACTGGTTTGCAGACGAACTTCTTTACACCTAGGGCTCTCGCCTCATTTATGAAGTTTAGTAGCTCGCTTGCTTTGACCGCAGGTTCGATTATAACCTCTTTGCTCTCGAACATCTTACTCATTCACTGCCTTAAGCGCTTCATCAACATCCACACCGTCGAACACAAGCTTGCTAAGAGCCTTCGTTATACCACGTGGATTGGTGTGTTGGAAGACGTTCCTACCAAAGGTCACACCCATTGCTCCAGCGTCCAACGCACCTTTAGCCATAAGCAGCACCTCTCTATCACTATTCACCTTAGGGCCGCCAGCTATAACAACTGGTACGGGGCATCCACGCACTACTTTGCTGAAGGTCTCGGGGCTTCCTGTGTAGACGGTCTTTACGATGTCAGCACCAGCCTCTGCCCCGACCCTCGCCACGTGCGCAACCACGTCTGGATCATATGGGTTCTTTATGTTCTCGCCCCTCGGATACATCATAGCTATCAGAGGCATACCCCAGCTATCACATTCATCAGCAACAAGCCCCAAATCCTGCAGCATCTCAGGCTCATCCTTGCACCCTATGTTAATATGCACAGAAACCGCATCAGCACCCAACCTAATCGCTTCCTCAACACCCGCAACGATCATCTTACGGTTAGGCGACGGCCCAATATCGGTGCTTGCAGAGAGGTGCATAATTATACCAGTGCCAGGATGGGCTGGAAGACCTTTAAGAATGCCTTTGTGAACGAGAATCGCTGAGGCTCCTCCCTCAGCGACCTGCTGAATAGTATTGTAGATGGTGTCAAGACCCTTGACTGGACCTATGCTGATGCCGTGATCCATTGGTATACAGAGCATCCTACCTTTCCTAGTCAACCTAGCGATTCTAAGACGCTTACTCAACTTAACTCACCTCCTTCTTACTACTTACCATCAACGCATCCCGGAGAAGTGCAAGAGACTTATCTCTATCGGTCATCGAAACAAAGAGCCTTATCGACGAGCCTGCTGTAACTAAGCCGTAGACGTTTATCCCGTGTCTGGCAAGAGGTTGAGTCACACGCTGAACCATACCTGGGCTGGTCTCCATAGCGGGTGCTTTAACGCTTATCATAACAAGGTTCTCGTAGCTGCTGACCGCTTTCCCGAAGCCTGTTGAGACAACCCAGGAGTGTAGCTTCCCCAAAACTTTGTCTCCGTTTAATACATACAGCACAATAGACTTCGGCTCAGAGCCCATAGAGATCACTCTACCCCCAGCTGAGTAGACGGTATCCAGGAGTTCACCGATAGCTCTGTATGAGCCGTTTATGTTACCGACTACAGTTATCATAGTGACCGGATCTGGTAGGGCTTCGATTTCTACGTGCAGAAGCGACTCTCCGTCTATCACCGTCCCCTTATCTTCGGAGTCGAGGCTCGCAATGTAGATAGGTACCCCCTCAGCCTTATACCTTAGCGCCTTATAGTGTAAGAACTTCGCGCCGCCTAAACTAAGGGCTAACGCCTCCTCTGAGTCAAGAGTGCTTAAGGGTACTGCGTCCGAAACCTTATCAGGGTCGCTGGAAAAGACCTTACCCACATCCTTAACAAGCACTACTTCCTTTGCCCGCAGAACGCTTCCAAGAAGTACTGCTGTAGTATCACTACCACCCCTACCGAGTGTAGTAATCTTGCCATCAAGCGTCTTCCCTATAAAGCCGCAGACCACAGGAACCTTACCCTCATCGAGCAGAGGCTTAAACCGCTCCTCAACGAGCTGCTTCGTTTCTTCGTAGAGTGGGTTGGCATCAAGATGGTTCGAATCTGTTACGATAGGCCAATACGGTGAATCAGGGTCGACCACAACAGCATCCAACCCGAAGCCTCCTAGCGCCGCCGCAAAGAGCCTCGCGCTCGTACGCTCACCCATAGAAAGGACTTCATCAAGCATCTCTGGCGTGATATTAGGGTTGGCTTTACGCGCGGTCGAGATTAATGAGTCGGTTACACCACGCATAGCTGAGACAACCACAACAACACCCAGCCCTTTCGTATGTACATTCTTGATTCTCTGCGCCGCCTTCTTGATGTGCTCATCGCTGTCGAGCACCGAGCCTCCGAACTTGAAGACTACTACATCTTCTACCAATAGAAACACCTCCTTAGAGGTTTATTAATTCGGTTTAGAGGGGGTTTCGATGATCTGGGTAGCGTTTCACATTCAATGCCCGGTGAAAAGGTAATCACACTCACAGTAAAGTAAATCGCCTCGCACTTCCCCCCACCTTCAGTGCAGTATCTAATACGCCGTATTTAAGTTCTTCCATTCTAAAAAAAGACTGTGTTTGGATATGTTAGGAAAATATCAAGAAACCTTGCAGGGAAGCTGCGGTTATTGGTGTTTTCGGTGAATCTTTATTTCTCCAAGATTTATGTCTAATATTTCGATGGGGTAGTATCCGTCCCTTCTCAATTTTGATTACGTATGACTTGTCTATGCTCCAAGCCTTTGAACTAGGGGTCTCCGAAGATATCTGTGGTTATGGGATACTTTTTCTTCGCCCCCATAAAAGCCACAATCTTTGCCCTGACTTTAAAAGACAGTGTTATTAGTCACCGCCAAGTACTACTCACAAAGTTGTATTTACGTTTCTCTCCCAAGAGATGTACAGTGTCGAGGCGGAAGTTCTCTTTGACCTGCAGTAGGCTTTTGACATCTTCGGATACGGTTGTATGATGCCTTAAACCATTATAACGGTTTGTAATATACTTAAGATAGTTTTGACTTTAATCCTAACCTCCTACCTTCGCCTCCCAAAAAGGGCATAAGTTAAGACGACCTTCCTAGCCATTCCTAAGAAAAGGCAGCTTTCTCTACTTTTCTGAACCTCCTATAACCCTTCCCTTTATCCGCAGTCAGAGAGGCTGGAAAGCACAGCAGCCGCTAAATCTAAAACGCATAACCAAGATGAAACAAACTTTTGGGAGATGACTTCGCAAAAGCAAAGTTTAAATAACTTTTTCACTTCCTTCTTGGCTATGTCTACTAGTGATGTGTCGGCTAGGAGGGGTGTTAGTAGGAGAGGTTTTCTGACGGTTGCTGTTTCTGCTATCGTTGCTGGTGTTGTTGCTGGGGTAGGAGGATATTATGCTGGGACCTTAGCCGCACCGGCAGAAGTAGTTAAAGAAGTTACGAAGACGGTTGAGCGGACAACAACTGTAACAGCCCCAGCATCCACAGTAACAAAGACCATAACAACAACGGTAACAGAAACCGTAGCAGCCACACCAACACCAATAGCGGAGAACGAGGTCAGAATCGGGAACCTAGTTTCGTTAACAGGGGTGCTAGCAGCCTATGGTCAGCCAGCAGCATGGGCCTTTCGCAAATGCGTTGAAGATATTAACAAAATGGGGGGGATAAACGTTGGAGGACGTAAACTTCCAGTTAAATTGATTCAGTATGATGACTCCAGCGACCCTTCAAGAGCTGCACTTTTAGCTGAACAATTAATATTACAAGACAAAGTTCATGTACTCCTCACCTCAGGTGGCCCGCCTACGATTAGTATTCCCGTTTCTCATATTGCTGATAAATACAAGATCCCTGCTTTTGTGGATGGGATATTTGAAGTTTGGTTTGCATCTGGACCATATAAATATGCCTGGGCTTCCTCCCCAGTAGTTATCACCCCAATTCCGGAGGGTGATTTTAGAGCAGGTAAACCGGGCTATTCCGTAGTAGGGAATTATTTAGATTTTACCAATATGTTTCGTGATAAGATTGATGGGAATGTAGCGCTCTTCGCACCAGACGACGCTGACGGCAGACCTTGGTATGATCTGGTCGTAGGGGTTTTGAAGGATGCAGGCTATGACATAGTTGGTGTGGAGAAGAGGCTCGGTCAATATGCACCTGGGACGATGGACTTCACAGCTATCATCCGTGAGTGGAAGAGGGGTGGGGCGGATGTCCTCTGGGGTTTGTCTATTGGGGCTGATTTCGCTACTATGTGGAGGCAGGCTTACTCTTTAGGTTGGAAGCCGAAGATGGTCTTGGATGGAAGATCGCTCAAAAACTATGAGGATGTAGCCGCGATAGGAGACCCAAAGCTAGCAATCGG
>CAYQXI010000034.1:0-15273 GCA_964421575.1 uncultured Nitrosopumilales archaeon | reverse complement strand
GGAGAAGGAAATGGTGTAACTGTTAAGCTGCTTAAGCAGAATACTGTGAAGGAAGTTAGAGCACGCTCCCTCATCGGCGCTGACGGTATGCTCTCAACGATCAGAAGAAGGCTACGCCCACAAGACTTTGAGAGAAGAGCTACAGGCGCTACAGTAAACTACTATCTTGTTGGCGAAGCAGATCTAGATCCCAACACCCTATACATGTTTTATCGGAAGGAGTTTTCGCCTTTGATGTTCGCTTGGGTGTATCTGAAGGACGATAAATGGGTGATAGGAACCGGTGCTAAGGAGAACCCTCTACACTACGCAAAGACCTTCTATGAATATGTTAAGAAAAGGTATAGGCTGAGAGGCGAGGTCGTTAGGAAAGAAGGCTTCTCCTCAACCCTAAAGAATATCGTTTACTTTGGTGAAGGAAATGTTTTGCTTGTCGGTGATGCTGCTGGTTTGGTTGATTTGTATCGAGGTGTAGGAATGGATAACGCTGCTCTAAGTGGTCGTTTAGCGGTCAAGGCTCTGATTAAGGCTGAAGAGAAGGGTTTAGAGCCAGCGAAAGTATATGCTGATCTGATGAAGAAAGCTAAAAGAAAGATTGAGATTAACGCGAAGAAGCAGATAAGAAGACTATCATCTAACGAAGAGTTGGAGAAGAGCCTATCACCGATACGCATGCTCAAAGGCGCTCTCTATATGCTCTTTGCTGAACAGCTTAACAAACTACTTCCAGCTGAAAAACTACTATTCCTACCGCCTTAGCTAGAGCGAAAAGATAATATCTACCACTAACGCAGTATTAGGTGTGGTCGATGTAATTGGCTGATTTAAAAGAAAAGGTCCTTGAAGCCCTAAGAAACTGCTATGACCCAGAAATCCCGATCAATATAGTCGATCTAGGGCTGATCTACGATCTAAAGGTTGAGGACGGCAATGTGAAGATAAAAATGATCTTAACCGCACCCGCCTGCCCAATGAGAGCATATCTGGTGCAGCAAGTAAAGGAAGCAGTGCTCAGCGTTGAAGGTGTAAAGAATGTCGATGTAACTTTAGTCAACGAGCGCTGGACACCAGATAGGATGAGTCCAGAGGTCAGATCGGGTCTAGGCCTATAACTGAGAACCTCTGCTAAACATTACTTAAGCATTTGCTTCTGAACTCTGAATAAACCTTTATACTTAAGTCTTCGTTTGATTAATTTAGCTTGGCTTCCAACCTACTTAAGCTACCTAAACCACGGCTTAAAGGTCAGCTGTCTGTTGAGGAAGCAATCGCGTTTAGGCGATCGGTAAGGGATTTCTCACCAACCCCTATATCGCTCGAGGACCTCTCGCAGCTCCTATGGGCTGCACAAGGGGTGACCGATCCTGAATCCGGTGGAAGAAGTGCTCCCTCTGCTGGTGCTACTTACCCGCTCGAAATCTTTGTTTTCGTGAGGGAGGGTGGTGTTAAAGGGGTTGAGGCTGGTGTCTACAGATACCGCCCACTCGACCACTCTTTGATTAAAGTAGCTTCTGAAGATAGGGTTAAGGCTCTGATGGAGGCTGCGCTTTATCAAGAGTTCATATGCGAAGCTGCGGTGAACATCCTCATCGCGGCGAAGTATGAGAGGACAACAGCACGCTACGGTGGTAGGGGTGTTAGGTATGTGCACTTCGAAGTGGGGCACGTTGGCCAAAACATAAGTTTAGAGGCTGTCAGCTTAGGGTTAGGCTCTGTTATGGTTGGCGCCTTTAATGACGGCTTGGTGAAGAAATTGATAGATGAAGCAGCAGAGCCACTATACATAATACCAGTAGGATATAAGCGGTAACAATTTTTGAGGTAAGATTGGGTGATTAGAGATGGTCGTCATAGATGGCTCAGCAGCCGAAGCCGAAGCCGTTTTACAAACAGCCAAGCTTATGCTCATCTCAGCAAGAACAGCGCCGAAGTCAGGTGGGGTAGACGACATCAGCACCCTCATAGTTACAGGAGAGGATATGCAGCGTATAGCTGATGAGATGGAGAAGATAGCTGAAGAGAGAAATATACCCAGCTTCATAAGGGATGCAAAGAGCCTACGCAACTCAAGCTGCCTAGTTCTGATAGGTGTCAAATCGAGTAAGAGCTTCGGTCTCAACTGTGGTGGCTGCGGTTACCCCTCCTGTGAAGCCTTTAATGCAGCAGCAAAAGTTAAGGGTAATGACTATGTAGGACCAGCCTGCATATTCAAAGTCACTGACTTTGGGATCGCTATAGGCTCAGCTGTGAAGACCGCTAGCCTACATAATGTGGATAATAGGGTGATGTATAGGGTAGGTACCGCTGCTAAGAGGCTAGGTTACTTGGGTGATGCAGATATTGTGATGGGTATACCTTTGTCCGCTACTGGTAAGAGCGTATACTTTGATAGGAAATGAGGTTTATCACCGAGGGCCTTTTAGAAGATCTCTGACGGCTTTCAGATTCTCTTCCCAAGCCTCGTCTGTTAGATTAGGGAAGGACCAGCTAGCGTGGGGCTGGTAGTATTTGTCTATTGAGACAGTTTTAAGGTGGGTTGCCCGATGCTTTAAGCCCGAAAGGATGGTCCAAGCCATATAGTAGGGTAGACCGATGAAGAGTGCCACATCATATCTGCCTTTATCATCAAACCCCTTCCACTCTGGGTCCTGTAGCCTACCCGCTATCTCCATCGCAGACATAGAGTAGATATTCTCGTAACTCCTCTTTTTCGCCTCACCCACTATATGCGCTGTAGCCACGACATCAGCCCTTCCCAGCCGAGCGATCTCTATGGCGTAATCTAATGCGGTGCCCTCTTTCAGCCTCTGAAGCGATAGATGCCCGGCGACTAAGATCGATCTTTGAGCCTTCTTCATCATCCCCGTTATGATGAGTGGTTTCTGTATTACGAATGCCTTAACTGGGCCAGGTATCTCAGCCATCTGCCAAGGCTCTGCCGCCAAGCCTTTACACCTCCTTTCTGATCAGCCTCGGTAGTAGAGTTGGGTCTGGTATAGGTCTCTCCTTCCAGCCCTTCTCCCTGAGGATCTTCATAACCTCGTCTCTGATCGTCACAGAGAGATCTGATTCGCTTCTGACGAATAGGTGTAGGTCGTCAGGCATTGTGCCGTAGAACTTCTTATGCAGATCTATGTAGTGTGAGAGCTTGATTGCTCTACCTTTGGCTGTGTCGTTGGCTCGCATAACCAGCCTAGCCGCCATAACCATCGCTTCCTCCTTGGTTTCAGCAGCATAGAAGAGGTGCTCAGGGCAGGGTCCAACATACACACGCTCACCAGTCCTAGCATCGTAAACAAACCAGTCTTCGTCTCTATCCCTCCTACCTAGAAGCATCCTCCTATACTTCGAACCGTGCGGACCTACTATCACAGGTACACCAAGCCTCCAGAAGCCGCTGGCGATAGCTGCAGCCTTCTGGCTCATCGCACCCCATGCTATACCTACTGCACCTACTCTGTTGTGTATATAATCAGCGATCTCCTCGTAGTTAGCTCTTAGGTTTCTTTTAGCAAATATGCTTGCGATCTTTATCGCAGCACCTGCTATGTGGGAATTAGCTACACAGGACCCCACATTTACTACGCCACCTGCATCAAAGCTTCCTGGGAAGGTTTCGTATATTGTCTTGCCTTCTTCATCTCTATACATACCAATAGACATGGCTGAGCAGCCTGAGGCTACAACGATGTATCTGCGTTTTGCGAATTCTTCAGCCATTTGCGCAACCTCAACACCGCTAGCAGGGTAGTTTGAGCAGCCTACAAGAGCGATAACTCCGGGTATCTCGCCTAGAACTATGGGTCCGCCAACCCTTCTGATTTCGACGTCTTGGATTGCGCCTCTACCAGCCCTAACGTAGAA
The DNA here is from genome assembly GCA_964421575.1 of uncultured Nitrosopumilales archaeon. Taxonomy (GTDB): domain Archaea; phylum Thermoproteota; class Nitrososphaeria; order Nitrososphaerales; family JAAOZN01; genus JAAOZN01. Next base: position 11,409 of record CAYQXI010000034.1, on the reverse strand, counting down.
CTTCTCCTCTCTTATCTGCTTCTGCGCAGCTGCGACTATCAAACTGTGTATGGGTGCTGAGTTTGTGCAGGCGTGTTCACATCTCCCACAACCTATGCATAGATCGTAAAGGAGGGCGAATTTAGAGAGGTCTCCTTTCTTAGCAGCCTCCATCGCCTCAGGTATAGGAAGATCATTTGGGCATGCTCTCCTACAGGGTGTGTCTTTACACTGGGCACACCTCTTACCCCACTCGATGACCGCAGAAACATCGGGTATAACCTTATACTTCATCCTCTTCGGTGCGATGAGCATAGCGACTCTAGCAGCGACCTCCCCCACCTTTTCGGGCTTCAGTATCAGAGCGCCAGGAACCTCTCCTCCAACGATCTTCCTCACAATTTCATCAGCATCTTCATGTGTTAGATCTGGGAGTCCTTGGCAGTCCTTCGCTGTAGTAGCGATAACTGGCGCCTTAATGCTTTGAGCCTCTTTAAGCACGTCAGTCCTTATACACTGCTCATCCACTACGATGACATCTGGGACGCCGCTTCGTATGAACCTCAGCTGCCAAGATAGTGGTCCGACGATCTTAGCCTTAGGATTGTATCTGGTTAGGTCGTGCGCGGTGCAGCATATCCCAGCAACCTCAACCTTACCCATCAATCCGTGGTCTTGAAGGTAGTCTATTATGTGGGCTGCGGGCGGCACGTTATGCCCAATAACCAAAACCATAGGTTTGGTAGAGTCGATGGTACCCATACCCAGCTCTACAAGAGGCGCTTCAGGGTCTGCTTTCGGGTAGCCTAGGGCTGAAATCTGCGCTATATCTGCAACCTCCATACCAACTTGGTCGATCATACCTGCGTGGAAGACCTTTGACTCAAAATCTATGTTGTCTCCCTCTTGTCCTGTGTGGGTTGCCGCGAGGAGCTGCACAATCTCTCTTTCTAAATATGATAGAACCTCTTCTAGATCACCTATCTTCTTAGGTCTGATCCCGCAGACGAGCCTAGTAACCGGGGCTTCGATCTCCACTCCAACCTTTGAACCTACATCGATGGGCGCATCTCTACCAAACCTCTCTATCAAGTATTCCACGAGGTGCCTAGCATGCCCCACGTGTGTCGCAGCACCGATGCAGCAGGCGATGAGCACTATACGGGACTGCTGAGCCCAGATATCTAGCCCACAGGCTCCTCTCTTACCGGCGGTGAGATCACATTTACCCATCGTGCATAGGCAGCATACATCACAGTATGGTAGGTAGACTGGCTTGTATCTCTGCAGCAGCTTATGATCCCAGCTCCTAAGATCTGTTGCGGTTGGGAATGGTGTCGGGCCTATCTTCTCTTCCCATTCTTCTTCGATTATTCTTCCAACCGTTATCTCTAGGTTGGAGAACTGGATGGAAGGTGTCTGCACCTTATCCACTTTAATCTTTACGTTTTGCATACCATATAATCTACGCTTAGGACAACTTTATTATGTTAGACAATATAGACTATATACCACTATACACAATAAACCCGATTAAGAAAAATAGCGATTGAGATCTACATAGAGTTCACTACTAGCCCCGCTACTTACGGTAGTTTACTAGACTATCCAATGTCCTTCTGCTACTTCTCCGGACCAGTGTACTTTTGAGTAATCTCTCTGACTACACCAGCAGCTATAGTCGTACCCATATCTCTAAGCGCAAATCGACCGAGCTCAGGGAACTCCTTGAAAGTTTCTATACAGAGAGGTCTGAGAGGAGTTATCTTAACTAGCGCCGAGTCACCAGTCTTAATAGACTTAGGCTTCTCCTCCACCGTCTGACCCGTTCTAGGATCTATTTTGGCTATTATCTCCTTGATCGTCGCAGCTACTTGAGCTGTATGAGCGTGGAGCACAGGCGTATAGCCAGCCGCGATCGCCGTCGGGTGGTAAACTACTATGATCTGCGCGATGAACTCCTTGGCTACTGTAGGTGGGTTATCTGGCTTACCGACGACATAGCCGCGCTTAATGTCACGTTTATCTACACCTCTAATGTTAAACCCTATATTATCACCAGCTACGGCTTCTTGGATCGGTGTGTGATGGGTCTCTATAGATCGAACTTCAGTGATTATACCTGGTGGCATAATGATTATCTTATCGCCAACCTTCATACGTCCGGTCTCAACCCTTCCTACAGGCACCGTACCGACACCTGTAATAGAGTAAACGTCTTGAATAGGGATTCTCAACGGCTTATCAACAGGCTTCTCAGGTAAAGCAAGTTGATCAAGCGCTTCGAACAATGTCGGACCAGTGTACCAAGGCATTTTATCGGAGCGTCTGACCAGATTTTCACCAGTCCAGCCTGAGCCTGGTATGAAAGGTATCTTCTTGACATCGTAGCCTACGCTTTTAAGCAGATTTTCGGTAATAGCCTTAATCTCATCATACCGCTCCTTACTATAGTTAACTGTTGGGTCATCGAACTTGCTGAAGAAGACTATGATCTGATTTACACCGAGTGTACGTAGTAGGAAAGCGTGTTCTCTTGTTTGGCCACCCGGACCCACACCTACTTCAAACTCACCTTTCTTAGCTGATACTACTAGGACGGCTGCGTCGGCTTCACTCGCTCCAGTAATCATGTTCTTTATGAAGTCTCTGTGCCCAGGTGCGTCGATTAATGTAAAGAAGTATTTTTCGGTTTCGAACTTCTGGAAAGCGAGATCTATGGTGACACCTCTTTCACGCTCATCCTTTAAGGTATCAAGTACCCAAGCGTACTTGAATGTGTCACCCGCACCTGTCTTCTCAGATTCTTTAGCGTATTCTTCAATGGTCCTAGGGTCAACTACCCCTAAGTCAAATAGGAAGTGACCCATCGCGGTTGACTTACCGTGGTCAACATGTCCTGTTACTACAAGGTTTAAGTGAGGCTTCTGAGGCATTATGTTACACCGCATCCAATTGGCAGTAAATCTGATTATTTAACTGTTTTTTTCGGCAGTTAAAAGGCTACTACTCAACCGCAGTAGTAGTGCCCAAGTGTAGTTATAAGTCCGCTTCTAACGAATGGTTGGCTAGAACCTATTTTCGCTCTTTGCCTTTACCTTGAAGCCATAGCTATGCGTTCCTGCTCATTCTTCCTTTTTATGGCGTAGCTATTAGGGTCATTGTTCGCGGCTAATATTATCTCTTCTGCCAACGCTTCTTCCACACTCTTAGGTGTTGAGAAGCAAGCTTCTCTTACACCTTCTGATATAAATCTGAGCGCCAAGTCCACTCTTCTTAAAGGCGACACATCTACGGAGACGTGATACACTACTCCACCGTAAGCTATCCTCGTTGTATCTTCGTTTGGCGAAGCGTTCTCAATAGCCTTCACAAGCACGGCAACAGGGTTCTGCCCGGTCTTTAAATGAATTATATCAAGTGCGCTCTTAACTATATTTATTGCCTTCATCTTCTTGCCACCCATTCTCCCAGTGTTTTTAGCATATTTCTTACCAAAGTGCATCATAGAGTTGACCAACCTCTCTATGATGTTGACCTCTGCTTTACCGAACTTCTTATGCTCATGTCTGCCGAAAGAGGTTGGTACGCGCATAGGCTTTAGAGATATAACCCTCTTAAGACCAGGATCTGTCACAACAACCTCAGACAGATCCCACTTGTTAAAGAGCTTTAGCTGCTTAGATATCTCCTGCTGTAAAGCCAGTTTTTCAGATGACATACCCTTCTATCACCAACCTACCTTCTAGGCTTCTCCTTCCTCCCGAGCACAAGTTCCTTGAGTGAGACACCGTTAACTTTGAAGACTACCCACCTCACACCCGGTATGTCCCCCATAGAGCGCCCCATCGAGCCCCCTATCCCCTGCACATGAACCTCGTCGTGCTCATCTACGTAGTTGAGTGCCCCATCCCCGGGGAGGAAGGCTGTAATCTGCTTACCATTTTTGATAAGCTGGACCCTTACACATTTTCTGATCGCTGAGTTTGGCTGCTTTGATTCTATGCCGACTTTCTCCAATACTATACCTCTTGCTTGAGGTGCACCTTCAAGAGGGTCTGCTTTCTCATCTAGCCTTAACATTCTCCGCTTGTAGTATTTATCGGACCAGCGTAACCTCTGCCTCTTCTCTCTTAAGCTTCTTCCAGCGAATTCTCCGTTGGGTGACTTCATGCGTGTCATGGGGGCTTCCGCTTCCCTCTTAATAAAAATTTGCGCTACCTATTTTCTGGTTCTTCTCTTTAGGGCGTGTCTGCACCTACTAACTAATACCACTCCTAACCCAGACTAGGGAACCTACTAACGTTGGTAGAGTGATTAGGAGGTGGTGTGTTAAACTTTTAATAGGTTACCACCCCATTCACGATGTATGTTAGAGAAGATTAAAGCTGTATTCTCAGAGGAGTTGGCTCAAGGTGATAGCCCAGTTATAGTGCTTTTCTACGCCACGTACTGCCCCTTCTGCACGAGGTTTGCACCTATCTTTGAGAAGCATAGTGTAAATCAACCCTTCATCTTCGCTAAGGCAGATATTACCGACGATTCACACCCCTACTGGGAGAGGTATAAGATCAACTATGTGCCTACCCTCATAGTCTTTAAGAGCGGCCAGATAGTGGCTAGAAGGGATGCGAAGGGTGGTGTGGGTCTCAGTGAAGGGGATCTGCTCAGCCTACTAAGAGAGGTTTTATCTAAACTTTCTTCTCCTAATGAATCTGCCAAAACCTCTTGAGCCCACCACTACCCCATCTTCCATAATTACAACGCCCCTTACTATTGTATATGTGGTTCTACCTCTAACCGACCATCCGTCGAACAGTGTACACGATTTGGCCTTAGTGTAAAGCTTATCCCCCCTAATCTTGTATTCAGTCTTCAAATCCACCACTGTTAGGCTTCCTTCAGCCCCCTCTACAATGGCTCCCCGCGCTGGGTAGAGGTTGAAGAGCTTTGCTGGGTTAGTTGACATCAGCTCGACAAGCCTCGATAGACTTAGAACCCCTTCATTTACTTTGGTGAGCATCAGCGGTAAGCTTACTTCAATATTCGGTGCACCTGCAGGCGCTTTCCATATATCTTCCAAACCGGCGTCCTTCTCACTCTCTTGGTGAGGTGCGTGGTCGCTGCCTATACAATCTATTACACCATCCACCAGAGCCCTCCAGAGAGATTCTTGATCCTCCTTTTTTCGTAGAGGTGGGTTGACTTTAGCGTAGGCACCCAACCTAAGCATATCTTCGTCTTTTAAATAGAGGTAGTGGGGGCAGGTTTCTGCGAACACCTTTAATCCTCTGCTCTTAGCCGACCTAACCTCCTCAACCGCGCCCCTAGTGGTTAGATGGAGTAGGTAAAGTATGGCGCCGCTCTCTACGGCTATCTCTAAACACGTTTTAACCGCCTTAACCTCAGCCTCAGCCGGTCTAGATTCGCAGTGAGCTAAAGCGTCTCTTCTGCCAGAAGATTGGAGCATAGAGGTTGAACGCTCTATGATCTCAGCATCCTCTGCGTGCACAGCCAAAGGAACTTTTAACCTCGACGCCCTAGCTATGACATCAAAAAGATCTCTTCTGCTACTTACACGTAGTCCGGCAGCTGCTGGGGAGGTAAGATACATCCACGTCTTGAACGCAACCGCACCTTCGCCAGCCAACCGTTTCATCTCCTCCACATTATCTGTGCCGCAGCCAGCGTAGAGGCAGAAGTCCACGACCGCCTTAGATTCAGCCTCCCTAATCTTAAGCCTAAACGCGTTGATGGTTGAGGCTGGTGGTATATTGTTGGGCATATCAGCTACTAATGTGAACCCTCCTGCTGCAGCCGCGCAACTACCTGTGTAGAAGTCTTCTTTCTCGACGTAGCCTGGGTCGCGGAAGTGGACGTGTGGGTCGATTAGGCCCGGTAAGACTATCTGCCCTCTGCAATCAACCTCTTCTTCGCCTCTAGGTAAGTTAGGTTCCTTAGCGACTTTCACTATCTTCCCTTGGTCGATTGCTATACCAGCCTCAAGAAGCCCCTGTGAGGTGAATACGTATCCATTCTTTAGCACTAGGTCTGCTCGCAACAGCAGCCTAAACTCGCTCAAACAACCTTAATAAACCAACCTTTACGAGTTTGCTTGTAGATAATTGACTAAACATAGCGAAATTTGCGAAGATGTGTTAGGCTTCATCTTCTTAAATAGTGAAAATAGTAGACACATTTTTATATAGTGGTTGGTATTACCCTCTTGTCAGTTAGTAATACGGTGAAGGGTATGGTTAATGAAACTCTGCTTAAAAGAGCGGAGAAGTTTCACGGTCATATCTGCCCCTTCCTTACGCTGGGTTTAAGGGCTTCAGAATTGGCTATGCAGAAGCTCGGTCTCACGAAAGCTAGTCTTACTGAGACTGTTGGTGAAGAGATTCTTGCTATCGTTGAGTGTAATAACTGTTTCACTGATGGTGTGCAGATCGCGACAGGGTGCACGCTCGGTAATAACAGTCTACTCTACTTAGATGTTGGAAAGAATGCTTTGACGCTCGTTAAAAGGAGTACGTGGAAGGGTGTTAGGGTTTATGTTGATGCTGAGAAGATTAGGAGTAGATACTTTACTAAAGACGCCTTAGATCTTTTTGAGAAGGTTGTTGCGAAGAGGCAGGGGAGCAGGGAAGACCTTGAGAAACTGCGGGAAATATGGTCTCAGATAGGGCGTTCTATGCTTACCATCCCCGAAGAGGAGTTCAAGATCGATGCCGTTGAGGTCGCGGAGATTGAGCGAGCACCAATCTTTGAGAGCGTTAGATGTGCAGAGTGCGGCGAACTGGTGATGAGTACAAGGATCCAATATGTGGATGGTAGAGCGGTTTGCTTGAGCTGCTTGGGTGTGTGCGCAGCGGTCGTAGGGAGAGGTATTGTGCCAGACTTTAGAATCCCGTTAATAGGTAGGAGGTGAGGGCTGTGAAGAAGGGTTTAGCCAAGGTCTACGCAGTCAGCCTGATAGTGATAGTGCTTGTAGCTGTCGCGGCAACCTATCTTATACTCTCCACCCGCCCTTCCACTGTGCAGCAAAGCACCCCGCAGCAAATATACTTAGTTGATGTGGTTGGGCGAAATGTTACAATACCTACAGGTGTTAATCGGATCGTAGCTATAGGTCCAGGTATGCTTAGGCTTGTATGCTACCTAAATGCAACGGACTTACTTGTGGGGGTCGAAGACAGCGAAAGGAGCTGGGGGTCTGTAGGTAGGGACTATGCGATGGCTTATGGTGAATCGTTTAAAGCGCTGCCTGTTATAGGCCCAGGCGGACCAGGCAAGCCACCAGCACCTGAGTTAATCTTAGCCGCAAAACCCGAGCTAATAATAATGTCTAGAACATACTGTGAGTTCTACGACCCAGACAGATTAGAGAAGGAGACGAACGCAACGGTAATAGTCATGGATTACGGCCCAGCCGGGTATCTTGATGTAGAGAGTTTGACCAACGCTTTAAGAGTTCTTGGTGAAGCCTTGCAGCGTAAAGAAAGAGCGGATAACCTAATCAGCTATGTTGGAAGCGTTATTCAAGATCTGGATAAGCGGACAAGGGATTTGGACGCTAGACCAAAGGTGTATGTTGGTGCTATATCGTATAAAGGGCCTCAATCCTTCACAGCAACCCAAACACCCTTCCCACCACTATCGCTTCTGAACACCCCGTCTGTCGCAGACAGCTATGCTTCTAAGCCAGGTGTCTTCTTCTGGAGTTTTGAAGCAATAATCAACGAGCAGCCAGAAATAGTGTTCATAGATGAAAACAACTTGGCAACCGTCAAACAAGACTTTGACAAAGATCCGGGTAAGTATATGCATATAGACGCTTTCAAAGAAGGGAGGGTTTACGGGATTCTACCCTACAACTATTACCACACGAATGTAGCGGTCGCGCTAGCAGACGCTTACTACATAGGTAAGATGCTGTATCCTGAGAGATTCAGCGATATTAATACTAGTGAGAAGGCTGACGAGATATTTAGAGTGTTCGTTGGGAAGTCTCTCTACGAGCAGTATGCCGAAGCCTATGGAGGGTTTATATGTCTAGCCGAAATGTTCAAGCCTTCGGGTTAAATATTAGGCATCTTATTCGGAGGAAGCAGATCGCTCTATTTTCACTTATCCTACTGACTCTCCTTCTTATCCCGCTTTCTGCTTCCCTAGGTTGGTATAAGGCTTCGCTCTTTGAAACCTTTCGCGCCATCTTCCTACCAGATAACAGCCAACTCTCAACCGTTATCTGGGATCTAAGGCTTAGGAGGGTTCTCGCTGCGATAGTGGTAGGTATGGTTTTAGGTGGTTCTGGTGCTGCTATTCAAGCTTGCATGCGAAACTCTTTAGCTTCACCATTCACATTTGGGCTCTCATTTGCAGCTTCTTTGGGTGTAGCGGTTGCGCTTCTGGTGTTACAAGGCGGGGCTATTCAAAGATTTCAGATCTACGTCTATAACCCATATATCGTTTCAGCCTTCGCTTTTGTTTTCGCTTTGATTCAAGTCCTCGTTATCCTTCTTTTGGCGTATAAGGCGGGGTTAAGCGCAGGTGCGCTCGTTCTCTCATCCATAGCCATCTCGTTCGCATATCAAGCCATCTTGTATCTACTCCAATACCTCTATCTGAACGAGATACTCGTCGCAACTGTAGTCTTCTGGACATTCGGAGACCTAGGAAGGATAGCTTGGCCTGAGTTTAATCTCGTTGCTCTACTTTCTTTTGCAATAGTCCTCCCATACTTCATCTACCGAAGCCTAGACTATGATCTGATAGTGGGTGGCGATGAGTTAGCGAAGTCTTCTGGTGTGCGGCCTGAGAGGCTTAGGCTGGAAACTACGATAGTAGCAGCACTGGGAACTGCTTTAGCAACATCTTTTGTCGGGGTAATAGGGTTTGTCTGCCTTGTAGCACCACACGCCGCTAGGCTGCTTATTGGGGGTGGTCATAGATATCTGATGCCCACCTCTATGATCATGGGTGCACTTATTCTAACACTTTCCGACACGCTAGGTAGGGTGGTAATAGCACCAACCGTGATTCCTGTTGGGATTATGACGTCTCTGATAGGTGTTCCTTTGCTAGTCTACCTATTGGTTAAAGGTGGGAGGTTTGGTTATAGAGGTTAGAATCAAGGACGTGAAGGTATACTATAGGAGCATCAAGGCCCTAGATGGTGTATCGCTGACAGTAAAGCGTGGCGAAGTTCTCTCGGTCGTTGGGCCTAATGGTGCTGGTAAAAGCACACTACTTAAAGTGGTCAATGGTGTATTGAAACCGAAGATGGGATCGGTGTACCTCGACCAAAGAGTGATTTGGGAGATCAAGTCTAGAGATCTCGCTAAAATATGTGGGGCAGTTCCACAAAGAGTTCAAGTTGGTGGTATGTTAACGGTCTACGATTTTGTCTTGACTGGTAGAAGACCCTACATAGGCTTTGCCCCCTCAAAACTGGATGAAGCAAAGGTGTATGAGGCGTTAGAGACCGTTGGAGCAATAGACCTTGTTGATAGAAGTTTGGAGGAGCTCAGCGGAGGGGAGCTTCAAAGGGTGTTGATCGCGAGAGCGTTGGCTGCGGAGCCTGAGGTGCTGTTATTGGATGAGCCCACAAGCAACCTAGACCTTAAGTATCAAGTAGAGGTTCTTAGGCTTATTAGAAGTCTTAGAGCTAGGGGGTTGATCATAATGATGGCTCTACATGACCTAACCTATGCCTATAAAGTGTCGGATAAGATCTTGATGTTAAATGGCGGGAAAGTGTACGCTGCAGGAAAACCGGAGGAGGTTCTGACGGCGAAGAACATTTCTGAGGTATATGGTGTCGAACCACTGATCTTCAACGAATACCGCCTTATCGTACCGCTACTACACGTTTAGAGGCGTCTAAGCATTTTAAGTAGAAAAACTCCCTTTTTTGTAAGAGAAGTCGGCGGCACCTCAAGTATATAAGGTTCAGAGCACCAAGCTTTTTTGGTGTTTTGAGGTTGGCTTACTCTTTTCATGAGATTCGTAGAGCCTTGATAGAGGTCTGTAGAGCCATCTACCAGCGGGGGCTTGTTTCTGCTAATGGTGGGAATCTTAGTGTTAGATTGGGCAGCGGCTTCTTCCTTATAACGCGTAGCGGTTCTTCCTTTAGGGATCTGAGTGAAAGGGATCTGCTGGTTCTCAGTGGTGATGGTGAGGTTGTGGAGGGTGTTGGTAAGCCGTCAACCGAAACCCCCATTCACTTAGCGCTTTATAGGGTTAGGGGTGATGTAGGCTCTATTATACACGCTCACCCACCTTACTCTACAGCGTTTGCTGTGTTGAGTAAGCCTATACCTTCTGTTACGGTTCAGGCTTCGGAGTTGCTTGGCGAAGTCAAGTTGATTGGGTTTGAGCATCCTGGTTCAGAGGCGCTTACTAGATGTTGTGTTGATGTCTTCAAGGATGTGGCTGTTAGGTGTGCGTTATTGGAGAGGCATGGTGTGTTGGTTGTTGGGCGAGATATTTGGGATGCATACAATACTCTTGATCTTCTCGAGGAGACCGCTAAGATAGCTTATCTAGCTGCCGTTTTAAAGTCTAGTCGGTAATACTATATGCAGAAAAGCTTGGTTACGATTATTAAGGTTAGATAAGCAGGGGGTGCGCTGTTCTCCCAAAGGATATTAGAGAAGCTCTAGGGAGAGAAGGAGGGACGAAGATGGTGTGTAGGGTTGTTGGAAACAAGGTTATACTGGAAAAGTTCTCTACAGAAGTGATTCAGAAAGCCTTTGCTGAGCTTGAGGACATAGCCCATAGCCTAGAATTAGATAGGGTGAGGATAAATACGTTGATATTAGATGTGCGTTCCGTAAAATTGGGTTTCGAGGCATTAGTTGACGTCGGCATCATAGTTCTAGCCAACTTCGGAACCGTTATAAAGGAATACCACTAATGTGGTTAAGAAAATAATGTTAAAAAGTGTTTATTTTCTGGGTTTGCATTCGAATCTGCAGTGTGGGTCGCCTCTTGCTACGCATTCTGTTTCGTTGACCTCCATCTCTAAGCCTAGCAGATGTGAGAGGTAGCCTGCTATAAGTCCTCTTGTTAGTTGGCCGTATGGTTGTTTAGAGGCTGGTGCTATTTCGCATTCGAAGTTGTTGCAGACGGTTACGACTGCGTGGTGTGGGTTTAGCGTGAACTCTTCTATCTGCATGCTCCCCCATCCTATACTTGCGAATATTGATGCACCTAGTATGCGTGTTATCTCGTCAGGCTCCCTCAGCCCTAGCACCTCAGCCATCTTTTTATGAGTTTCAGCGGCTTTCACTCCCATATCCCAGCCTATGTAGTAGAGGAGGGCTTCGCCTCCAGATCCAAACTTCTCTCTGATTTTGTTTACTAAGATCGACCAGAGTATTTCACGTAGAATGATCACTCTCATTCCACTCGCTGTAATTATGG
>CAYQXI010000033.1:0-5180 GCA_964421575.1 uncultured Nitrosopumilales archaeon | reverse complement strand
AGAAGAGGAGTGAGCAGCTAGAGGAGCTTAAGGAGAATAGGCAGAAGAAGGAGAAGGTCAAAGTAGAGTAAGATAATGCAGAAGACCAAAAGTAGTAGTGGCTCTTCTACTGAGTAAAAGTTGGTGGGCCAGGCAGGATTTGAACCTGCGACCTTCGCTGTGTAAGAGCGATGTCCTAACCAGGCTAGACGACTGGCCCAACCTTATGGCTGCGCTTAAAGGTGCATATAAGCCTAAGCTCTCAGCCTTCAAAGTTTGCTGTGGATAGAAAAGAGAGGTATGTACCCCGGCTCTGAACAGCCTAGCTCACAGAGAGGCTTCGCCTCAGCTCACTAAGCCTCTTACCCCGGGGCGGCCTCCGCCTGTCGCGTGGGTGGGAGACGGGGTTCTCATTTTTTCAAACACCCGCCGTCGCCACGCTTTTCCAGCAGAGGCCTCCGCCTTTTTTATTGTTTGGCTCTCTATTTATGTTGTTTGGCTTCCGGTTTTTATGGCTTGGTTTATGTTGAGTTCGAGTGCTGCTGCTGGCATTCGTAGGTTTAATGCCTGTAATACTTCTGGTCTTATCTCACCTATCACGCCCTCTAATATGCCTCCTTTGACTTCGGCGCATCTTCCTTGTATGAAGAGTGGGTTGAATGCTGGTTTGGTTTCGCATCTGAGCCCAAATGCTTGTTGTGTTATAGCGTCGAGTAGTGACTTCGCTTCGGTGTAGTTTGCTTCTGAGTGTGAGGTGATTACTCCGAGGTGGTACTCCTCAACTATTTCGCCCCCTCTTCTATGGAAAGTCTTGGCTAATTCGAAGAGCTTCTGGGGGTAGGGTTCGTGGATGTTGGTTGATAGGTTTAGGAGTAGGCTCGGTATGAGCATATCTCTTAAATATTCGTGTTCACTGCTCTTCGGCTCCTCGACTTTTATAGCCTCTTGCGCCTGCCTTCCAAGGTTTGTGTATAAGGCTGCTCCGCTTATGAGGCTTAGGTTCATAACCTCATTTAAACCGAGCCCAACGCATACCTCTCTGATCGCTGAGAGCCTCTTAAGCTCTGGGTGCAGTCTGCCCACACTCTTAGTTGGAGGTAGGGTGGGTGTAAGCCTATCTAACCCGTAGCCTATCACAACCTCCTCAACCAGATCTACAGGATGCATAATATCTACTCTGTATCTCGGGATCTTCGCCCTAAGCATACCCCCATCATACTCTGCGTCTATTCTGCTTCTAGCCAAGCACTCTACAGCCTCCTCACCCTTCAACCTGAGTCCAAGCAGCCTATTCACTCTCCTTAATTCGACTTTCATCTCCATCTCAGCGAGGTTGGGTGTGAGCAGAGTAAGGTTTGGGTAGTGTACTTCAGCTGATCTGATTTCGCCCCCTGCATCTGCTAATGTTGTTACAAGTATCGCTAGGGCGTCTTCAGCAGCCTTTAGATCTGTGGCTGTTATGTCTATGAATAGGTTTCTTGTCGCTGAAGTCACCCGAGTTAATTCGCCGTTGATTATTGGTGGAAAGGAGAGTACTTGCCCGAGCGAGTCTACGAGGATGGGGTAGCGTGGATGCTTGGCTACTATCCAACCGTACTTCTGACCAACGGGTGTCTTATTAAGAATCTCTTTCATAGAGAGCGGCTCGACGCAGCCTAAAGGCACGAATTTGAAGTCTGGTGTTTCGGTTGTGTAAATGATGGGGGGCTTGAGCACATCAAAGTTGTGGATACCTATCGATACCTTAGCCCTCCTCCTACCGATCGTGTGGTGTAGGTCTTCTTGCATTACTATAATCTGCCTTATGGTTTCGTCGTCTAGGGTGATGCCTTCTATGAGTGCTGAGACTATGTAGGGTCTAACCCCTTCCACACTTTTATCCACCTGAACAACAAGATCACTTCTGTGGACTTCGTATTTTGGGCAGCCCTTTTCTAATCCCAGAAGTCCTTTGAGGGCCCTTACTATGCCGTAGTCGGTTGAGAAGTCTGGTCTGTTTGGGTTGTATTCTATCTTAATGTAGTCTTGCGCCTTCTCCTCTATATCTAACCCTAGGTATGGTAGCCTCTCTATGTATGGCTCGATATCTGTTGTGTTAAGTAGCCTTCTAAGCCTATCGTAATATATCGTTACTACGGGCAGATCGGACTCCCCCTCAACCAGTTCAACCTATTCGCGTAAAGCTCTCTAACATCGTCTATGTTATATCTCATCATAACCAGCCTCTCTAACCCACCACCCCAAGCTAAGACCGGGTTCTTTACACCAAAGGGTAGGGTCACCTCTGGTCTGAAGATACCCATGCCACATAGCTCAATCCATTTACCAGCTCGATCATAGTAGACTACCGACTGCATAGATGGCTCGGTGTAGGGGAAGTATGTTGGCCAAAACTTCACCTTCTCCAAACCAAGCCTCTTGTAGAATGTTGAGAGTAGACCCATCAGATCCCTTAAGGTTAGTCTCGGCCCTACTGCTATGCCTTCGATCTGATGGAACTCAACAAGGTTCTTGAAGGTCACTTTTTCGTTGCGGAAGACTCGGCCTACTGTGAAGACTCTTGCCTCCTTCGGCTTATGATCAGCAAGATACCTTACTGTTATGGAGGTTGTGTGGGTTCTGAGGACTAGCTTTCTCGCTTCTTCCTCTCGCCACTCGTAGCCCCAACCCCTTGAACTTGTTCTCCAGCCGTCTTTATGGGTTGCCGCGACTCTTTTGATAGATTCTGCGTCAGCGTAGTTCAAGGCTTCACCTTTTATGTAGAATGTGTCCTGCATCTCTCTTGCAGGGTGGTCTTGAGGTGTGAAGAGTGCGTCGAAGTTCCAGAAGCAGGGTTGTATAAGCGGCCCCTCGATCTCCTCAAACCCCATAGAGATGAATATCTCTCTTACCTCGTCTATGAAGAGTTGGACTGGGTGCTTCCTTCCAGCGTAGATGGGTGGGGCTGGTGCTTCTACATCTATAGCTCTGATGCGCTTCTGCTTCCATATACCCGAGACTATGATCTCTGGTGTTAGGGTGTCTATCTCCTCTTCTTCAGACACCTTTTCTAACGCTGCTCTGCCTAGATCTGTGAGAGCTATCTGCGTCGTCTTGACCACTCTTCTAGATAGGTAGTCTGGTCTGTTTAGGAGTTCTTTGAGCCCGCTGTAGAGTGTAGCATCTTTGCTCAGCTCCTCTTCATCTAGGGTATTTGCTTGGGATAGCCTCTCAAGAACCTCTTCTTCGGGTAGTCTGCCGGGCTCATTAACAAGCTCGACACAATCATCAACTATCTTAACCCAGCCCCTCCTTCTAGCTCTGCCTAACGCTGCGCTAAACTCCTGTTCATCGCTAAATCTGCTCTTGAGTTGATTCAGAGTCCTTAAGCCCTCTCTCAAAAAGCGTAGGAGTCTGCGCTCTGGCAGCCCCTCTTTAAGCGCCTCTACCCCCTTCGACTCAAGTGCAATGGTAGTCTTCTGGCTTGTGATAACTTTTATCAACCCTTTTGCTTGGAGCCACTCTACAGCCCTCCTAACTTGATCTAAGGTTAGGTTTGAGGCTCTGCTTAACCCCTCTATGTCAGCTTCTCCGATCTTTTCAAGCGCCTTCAACACCCTCTTCTCGAGTAGGTGGAGTGGTTGCATCGCTTCTCTTCTCAACATCCGGTGCTGAGTTACCAGTTTTTAAGCGTTGAGAAGGCATCTGTGTTCTAGATCGCAGAACAAGGGGTTCTATCCGATACTGTTTACTACCTTGGGTGCGTTAATGTTGGTGTGGTGAATGGCATGAGCAAGCAGACCTTAACCTTGGTGGGTGTGATCTTAGCCGGCGTAGTAATAGTTGCAGCTGTAGCGGCATACGCAACAACCCAGATCTACACAACCCAATCAGAAAATCTGATAAGATTCATCGAGTCCAGATTGGTTAACCCGGCAGCCGCGATGGAAGGTGAGCGTGTAATATATGCTAGTGGTGTAGGTGTAGTCTCCACGACGCCCGATGAAGCGGTGTTGCAGGTCAGTGTAGAGGTCTCAAATCCTTCAGCGGTAGCTGCGCAGGACGAAGCCTCAAGGCGGATGGCTTCAGTTATCGCTGCGATGAAGAATCTATGGATACCTGATGAGCGGATGAAGACTACGGGTTTAACTTTGATACCGATCAGAGATGAAAAGGGTTTACAGATCATAGGCTATGTAGCGAGAAATACGCTTACAATAACTATACGAGACCTATCTAAAGTAGGCGATGTGATCGAAAAGGCGGTAGAAGCTGGCGTTAACGTCGTCAACTCACTTACATTCCAAGTATCGAGCGAGAAGGCTGCAAGTCTGAAGTCAGAAGCCTTAACGCTAGCGGTCCAAGATGCTAAGTTTCAGGCTGAGGTGGCTGCAGCAGCCGCTGGAACAAAGGTCATAGGGTTAAAGAGCTTGACTATAGGGGGTATCTACTTACCTACTAGAACCCTCTTAGGGGCAGAGGCATTAGCGAAAGAAGCCTACGTTATGCCCGGTGAATCGCAGATCAGTGTGAGTGTCTCAGCAACCTTCTTGATAGAATAAGCAGCTAAATCCAACCCTAAACCATTCACACCCCCTCTTTATTTTAACTTCTCTGTGAAATTCAAGCGAGGGAGGAGAGTGGCTACCTCTCTTTCAATTCTCTATGTGAGATTCATCGCTTAAATCTTACTCGAAACCACAAACCTGTCAGGCTTTCAACTCTCTATGTGAGATTCACCGATGTCGAAATAAGAAGCGGTACAAGGAACATATTGCCAACTTTCAATTCTCTATGTGAGATTCGGAGACATTTAAGAGGATGGTTACACCAGAAGATAAGAACTTTCAATTCTCTATGTGAGATTCAATCAAGGTAAAGTACCTTAGAAGGGTACTCAAAGAAAAACTTTCAATTCTCTATGTGAGATTCATGAAATATTCGGGTCTATTAAATGCGATCTGAAGATCCTTTCAATTCTCTATGTGAGATTCTTTAGCCGCAACCACATTATTCCCCTCGCTTGAGTTCACACTTTCAATTCTCTATGTGAGATTCTTCAAAAAGGTTGTAGGAATTACTGAGTTGCTACAAAGAGTCTTTCAATTCTCTATGTGAGATTCTCGTCAAATATCCAAAACTTGACCCATTAATACTAAACTTTCAATTCTCTATGTGAGATTCCTCCATCCCTAACTATATTAAAGTTTTGCCAATTCGCC
>CAYQXI010000032.1:0-4617 GCA_964421575.1 uncultured Nitrosopumilales archaeon | reverse complement strand
CCTCGCTTAGCCATAGTCTCCTCAAAATTCTTAACACAGATGGCTTTAAGCTTCAGCTCCCGTTTAAGCGTTTCATTCATTACATAGAATCCAAGTGGAAACCACTCCCCTTTTGTGTATTTATCTCCTATAACTAACACGTAGTACCCACTCTTAGAGAGTATCTTTAGAACGTTGTCTAATATCTCACCATATGCTTTGAGAAAATCCTTTAGCTTCGCTATATTACAGAGGTTCCCTGGGGTGCGGCCGTAGTTGATAATGTCGTGGTAAGGTGGATGTGAGATTATCAAGCTTGCTTCCTTAAAGCCCCTCTCCTCTAACAGCTTCTGGAAGCTCAGCCTCCGGCTATCTCCTTCGATAACCTCCACCCTAACATTATAAGGGTTAAGCTCCTCAGCTAACCTCTTCTTAGCTATGTCTGCTATCGTATGCTCTATTTCAACACCTAAACCGTGCCTTCCAAGGCGTTGGCACTCCACAAGCGTGGTACCGTAGCCCACGAAGGGATCTACAACTAGATCATAAGGCTTAGTGAACCTAAGTATGGCCTGCCTAGGTATCTGGGGGATAAACTCTCCGTGATGAAGCTTCCTCAGAGAACCACTACTATCTCTTTTGGGTATAAGCCAGAGGCTATCTAACTGAACTTCATACTGCTCTAGAAGGTTAAGTATGCTTTTGAAATCAGCACCTTCTTCAAGGTTAAGATAGGGAGGCGTTACATCGTTCAACCCATTTTTCCTTCCACTTTTACCAACTACAACTACATTAACTTACCATCGAGCAATAATAACAGCTTGTAGAGCAAATAAATATTCTGCTGGTAAACCACAGAACATAGTAAGCAGAGAGGCACGCTTGCAGGTAGTTGCCGCAAGAATCAAGGACTTTTAGCTTTCAATCTGCAGCGTTAGAAACACCTCCCTCAACATTTACAACGGGTATCCATTTGCTCCTTTTTATTACGGTGAATCTGGTGAAGGCTTAAGCGATGTTTGTGTAAAAGTGGGCTCGGTCTTCTTCAGCCAGCAGCTCATCTAATATCATGAGACCTCGGTCAATTTCTTCTTCTGTTATCACAAGTGGTGGTAAGAAGCGCAAAACGTTCTTCCCAGAGTAGAGTAGGATTAGACCCTTCTTTAGGGCTGAGAAGAGTATGTTTTTGATATCGAATCTGAGTTCCATGGCGAGCATAAGCCCCCTCCCCCTAACCTCTCTCACAACCTTATGGTCCTCTTTAAGCGCTTCAAGACCCTCCTTCAGCCTTTCACCAAGCTGCTCAGCCCTCTTTTCAAGCTCTTTATCCTTCAAGTATCTTAGGGTTGCTGAGCCCGCTGCACATGCCAGAGGGTTCCCTCCGAAGGTGGATGTGTGGTCTCCGGGTTTGAAGGCCGACATAACCTTCTCAGAGGCTATGGTTGCGCTTAGGGGGAAGCCTCCGCCTAAACCTTTTGCTGTGCACAATATATCTGGCTTGGCTTGGGTGTGTTGGTGAGCCCACATCCTCCCGGTTCTAGCTAGCCCGCTCTGGATTTCATCGAAGATGAGTAGGCAACCTTTTTCGTCAGCTATCTTGCGGAGGGCCTCTAGGTACCCTTCTGGTGCAGGGTGTATGCCGCTTTCACCTTGAATCGGCTCCACTATAATGGCTGCGGTATTATCTGATACCGCTTCATAAGCCTTCTGAACATCACCAAAAGGCACGAACCTAACATTCGCAAGAAGGGGCTCAAAGGATACTCTATACTTGGGGTTCCACGTTACCGAAAGTGCACCTAGCGTCTTGCCGTGGAAGGCTCCAGACATCGCTACGATCTCTCTTCTACCCGTGGCTTTGCGTGCAAGCTTTATGGCGCATTCAACCGCTTCAGCTCCGCTGTTTCCGAGATAGATCTTCGTCAAACCGTCTGGGCTTATCGAGGCGAGCTCCACTAGGAACTCCGCTCTTGCGTCGTTATAGAGTGAGCCGTGGCAGGTTATCAGTCTAGAGACTTGCCTCTTTATCGCCTCTACCACATATGGGTTGCAGTGCCCTACTATTGCTACACCATACCCTCCCATAAAGTCTATGTATTCTCTACCAGAAGCATCCCAGAGCTTAGCGCCCTCCCCTCTAACTATAGCTACGGGATACTTCTGATATACTGGGGCGAGGTATCGGTCTTCAGTCGTAAATATGCTTGCTTCATCCACTGTAAATCACCGTGCATCCTTCGCCTTTCAACGCTGTTGAAATAGGGTTCTCTGAGAGGCCTGAAGCGATTATGCTTTCTTTGACACCCATCTGCAGAGCTTCTAGAGCTGCTAAGACCTTCTTCTCCATCCCGAAGCCTATTTTTGGTAGGAGGTTCTTTGCCTCTGCTGCTGAAATCCTCTCAACGAGCTTGCCTTCGAATATGAGCCCTTGGACATCTGTTAAGAAGATCACTTTATCAGCCTTCACGCCGCCAGCAACATATGCGGCGGCTCTATCGCCGTCCACATTAAGGAATTCGTATTCGTCTCCTAGTGCCACAGGTGAGATGACGGGTAGGTAGTTTCTTTCGAGCAGCAGGTTTAGTAGCGCTGCATCCACATACTTTATCTTCCCTGTGTAGCCTCCATCTATGATCCTCTTCCTCCCCCTCTCATCTACTATAATGAGTTTCTTTTTACGCTCCGCTCTTATGAGACCACCATCTACCCCGGATAACCCTACTGCTGGTATGCCTATGCGCTGAAGTGTGGTGACTATCTCCTTATTCATCTTACCCGACATAACCATATTGTAGATCACTACGGTCTCCCAGTCTGTGTATCTACTCCTTATCCCCTCTGGCGAAACCACAAACTTCTGCTCTTTCCCTAGCTTTTCAGCTACCTCTGTAACTTCTTTGCCGCCACCGTGCACTAAGATCACTTTATTGGTGGATGCGACCGCTTTAAGATCATCCAATATGTTAGGATGAACGCCTTCTCCTAATATGCTTCCACCGACTTTGATTACGATCAGCATCCTTCTCACACCGGGTGTAGGCCGCCTACATTTAGCCCTGTCCGCTCATCGAATCCAAGCATCACATTCATACACTGCACCGCAGAGCCAGCCGCACCCTTCATCAAGTTATCTGTTGCTGAGAGCAGCACAAGCCTGTTCGCGTGCTCATCCAACTCGAACCCAATGTCGCAGAAGTTTGAGCCGATTACGATCTTGGGGTCGGGGTATCGGTAGAGCCCCTTCCTATCTCTTACGAATCTTATGAAAGGCTCCTCTCTATAGAAGCTTCTTAGAGTCCTCCAGACCTCAGGAACGGTTAGCGGCTTCTTAGGGTAGGTGTGTATGGTGCATAATATCCCTCTGACGGTGTTTACTGCGTGGGGGGACATCGAAATCGTCACCTTCTCGTTCGCAAGCAGACTCAACTCCTGCTCTATCTCAGCGGTATGCCTGTGCCCAACAGGCTTATATGGTCTGATTACACCGTATCTCTCAGCGTGATGCGTACCTAAACTCGGCTTAGTACCACCGCCAGACGAACCTATCTTCGCATCGACCACGATATGCTTCCTATCTATTAGATCTGCTTTGATGAACGGTGCTAAGGCGAGTATTGAGGTGACAGCCATGCAGCCTGGGTTTGCTACATAGCTAGCCTTCCTTATTTCCTCTCTGTGAAGCTCCGGCACACCGTAAACGAAGCGGTTTAGAAGTTCTGGGTAGGGGTGTTTGTAGCCGTACCACCGCTCGTAGTCCTCTGGGTTATGAAGCCTAAAGTCCGCGCTTAGATCTATGATCTTTAAGCCGCTCTCTATCAGCCTTGGCATAATCTTCACCGACTCACCATGCGGAACCGCCGTAAATATGAGGTCACATTTTGATGCTATCTGGTCTGGTGTTGGGTCTGTGAACTGTAGGTCTGTCAGCCCTCTTAGATTAGGGTGAATCCTGAATACATATTCTCCGCTATACCTTCTTGAGGTTGCGCAGACAACCTCGACCTTGCTGTGCTGGAGGAGTATTCTCAGCAGCTCCCCGCCGACATAACCCGATGCGCCTATTATGCCTACCTTCACATATTTCACCTTCTTACAAGCTTCACAGCGTAGTCCACTATTTCATCGGCGATGCTGGTGCTGGTGGCGCTCTGCGCACCTCTAAACTCCACGGTAGAGTTCACCTCATGCACCAAAAGACCACTTGGGCTCTCCATCATATCCACACCAAGCACACCCCCACCTACCGCTTGAGCAGCTTTTAAAGCGATATCCTCAACATCCTTAGTCAAGGGGCAGGGCTCGGTTGAGCCACCTCTCGCCACGTTGGTGCGCCACTCACCCGGAGCAGCCACACGGTACACAGCTGCCACAACCTTGTCTCCTACTACAACGCATCTTATGTCTCTTGGGGGTCGTTTAACCTTCTCTTGCACATAGAAAATCTGGTTGAGCGCGCCATTCATCTGGCTTCTTAACTCGATGATCGCCTCTGCCTCCTCTCTATCACGTAAAGCGACCACCATTCGCCCCCAGCTCCCTACTAGAGGCTTTAACACAACTGGGTAACCGATTTCTTCAGCAGCCTTTAGTGCGGATTCTGGTGTGAACGCTATGACCGTCTTTGGTGTCGGCACACCC
>CAYQXI010000031.1:0-3188 GCA_964421575.1 uncultured Nitrosopumilales archaeon | reverse complement strand
TTAAAGGAGCTTAACTACGAGCATTATATATTCCACAAGAGAATAGATGAGCTACAAAGCGTACTAGATAAGGATCCGTTGTCTGCGACTAGAGATTTTCTGGGGTTTTTTGATAACGCTGTAGCGCCTCACTTCAAAAGGGAGGAAGAAATAGCCTTCCCCGCCATCTTACGTATTAGGTCTGATGAGGAGCCTTTGATCGCTCAGTTAAAAGATGAGCATAAAACGATCCACAGTCTGGTTAACAACATAAGGGAAAGTTCAGTAAACCCTGCTGAAGGGTTACGAATTGTTCTTGGTAATATGAAGGAGCATGCGAAGAAGGAGGAGCCTCTGTATCAGACGATTTTAGAAGAGGTACTTAAAAAAGTAGGGAAGAAGTAGGTTCAAACTTTTTCAGATATTAGCTGGTTAAAGAAGAGAAGAATCAACTTTCGTATGGGTTGAGTTCATTGGGGTAGTATGCGTTTCGAGAAGTAGTGTGGTGAGTATAGTGGTGCGGCTGGGTTGTGACCCGTAGCCCTATCTTTAGCTATGAGGTAAACTATCGGAGCCTTTGAGAACCTCATAAATAAGGTGTCATGACCCACACATAACCCTACAACAACATTTAACTCCGTACCAACTTGGTTTAGCAACATCGCTTGAAGGACAGGGTTGCACATAGATTCATAATGCCCAGGTTTCCTCTTATCCTCCTCCTTGAGTCCGATGCACGTCTTATCTATTGCGCCGCATTTACAGGCTACGGAGTAAACCTCAAGCCCCCAAGCCTCAAAAACCTTATCCAGCCTACTAGCTTCCTCACTTAAACCTACACAGAAGGCAACACCAACCCTCTTAATATTAAGCCTTCTACAAAGCTCAACAACCTCCCTAACCCTAGGCCAGAAGCCATACCCCTCCTTCTCGATAAGTGTTGAGGAGCGGTGAATACTTCTAATAAATTCGTCCTCATACTTCTGCATAGACTCCTCGACGATCCTAGGATATACGATCATAGGGCAGAAAGCAGGTTTTTCAGCCCCAGGATCATTTGCGCAAGGCTTTAACGGACACTTGGCACATTGAGGAGATTTTTCATTACCCATGCCGATGGATCAATCGCAGATAAGGTATTTGAACTTAAAGGGCGAGCAGCATATATATGATAGAGCAGAGAGGCAGACTTATGCCCGACCTCTCTGTGCTTGTAACCGGCGCCTCTGGGTTTATTGGGCGACACGTCACAACATACCTCTTAAAGAGAGGCTTTCACGTCTTAACAACAGACCTCAAAAGCGCCGATCTTAATGGAGACCTATGTGATAAGGTGTTTGTGCTAGATGTTGTTACAAAGCTTAAGTTCGATGCTGTCGTCCATTTAGCTGCTCTAACGGACATAAAGAGTAGCATACAAAACCCATACCAAACATATCTGGTGAACGACTTCGGCACACTCAATATCTTAGAGGCAGCCTCAAAAAATGGTGTAGAGAGATTCATTTACGCGAGCTCAGCAAACGTCTACGGTCTTCCACCCGAGCTCCCGGTTAGAGAGAGCGCACCCTTCAACCCTAGAACACCCTACGACTACTCAAAGGTAATCGGCGAATATCTTGTCAGGAGCTACGCGGCAACCAAAAAGATCAAGACCACCATATTAAGATCTTGGAAGATCTTCGGGGAATATGAAAGGCTTACTGCTGCGATCCCTAACTTCATCAGATGCTGCCTAAAAGGCGAGCCGATACCACTTTACAATGGAGGTGCCGACACCACAGACCCATATTATGCTGAAAACTACGCTAGAGTCGTGGAACTATGCCTCCTTAAAGAAGAGGCTGTAGGAGAGGTGTTCAACGTAGGGACTGGTGTCGAGCGCTCGATCAAGGAGATCGCGGAAGAGATCAAGCGTCTGACAAACTCTGACTCCCAACTCTTAATCCTACCACCTCGAAGCGAAGCAGAGAGGGAGCCTATGAGAAGCTACCCCGATATATCGAAACTTAAGCGGCTACTAGGCTATGAGCCAGTGGTCTCGTTTGAAGAGGGGCTGCGTAGGACCATCGACTGGGTTAAAGCGGTGATAGGGTAGTAAATGATTCTAAGCAACCAGCTCCTGAAGTATTTCACTAATATCAGTGATCGGGAAGCCGTCTGGTGTGCTTATCCTCTGCTTTGCAGGTGGGTTAGATAGGTAGGTGCGTAATCTGTTGTCTAACCTTTGCTCATACGTAGGCACATTCTCATTCTGGTAGAAGACACCTATCGGGATACGGTCACCCCACTCAAACGATAGCTCGATGACCTTACAGATCTTCGCCAAGACCTGCTCCTTCGTCATATCAGCCCTCACCACAGGATCATAACCAACATCCTCAAGCCTATACACACGTGGTCTAGGCTTCCTGGTCACCGGGTCTAATCGATCTTCGCCAGAGTAGAAGGCTTTTGTGTTGATGTCGTTATAGGTTGGGCACGGCTGAAGGACATCGACAAAGGCGAAGCCCCTATGCTTGATCGCCTTCATAAAGATCTCCTTCAGATGCTTAGTGTCATAAGCATACCCCCTAGCTATGAAGGTTACACCAGCTGAGAGCGCTAAAAAGATTGGGTTAATACCTTCGTTGATGTTAGGCTCAGGCATAGCCTTGGTCTTGATACCATATCTTAGCGTTGGAGACGCTTGACCCTTCGTAAGCCCATACACACCATTATCATGCACAATATATGTGATATCGACATTTCGCCTACCGGCGTGGATAAAGTGGCTCACACCTATCCCTAACCCGTCACCATCACCGCTCACAGCAATAACCTCAAGATCTGGGTTCGCTAGCTTAGCACCTATAGCGTATGGCAGAGGTCTGCCGTGAAGCGTATGCATACCATACGCTTTAACAAAATGTGGTAGCTTACCTGAGCAGCCTATCCCAGAGAAGATCACAACCTCATCAGGCTCCAACCCAAGTTCAGCCAAAGCAGATTGGAGTGCACTAAGTATGCCGAAGTTCCCGCAGCCCGGGCACCAGTCGTTATGTATCTGCTCTTTAAAGTCCGCCAGCTTAAGCACCAAGTGTCAAAACCCTCCTCTTGGGCGCTGTGCCTTCAACCACAGATCTTAGGGCTTGGTACACTTCGTCTTGCAGCATAGGCCTCCCATTATATTTGAGGATGTAGTTGCTTATCTCTATACCAGTCTTCTC
>CAYQXI010000030.1:0-30695 GCA_964421575.1 uncultured Nitrosopumilales archaeon | reverse complement strand
GCTTCCTAAGACGCTTTTGAAATCAGGAAAGGTTGCGAGCAATATCCTCTTAAATATTCTGAGAGCCGCCTCAGTGTCAGGGACATTGTTTAAGCTCTTATCTACCTCAATCTTCTGCATCAGCCTTCCGCCATCTACACCGTAGAGTACATCACCAGCCAAAATAAACTCTGCTCGTCTCAAGAGCGCCTCGTCCAACTTTTGCGCCTCTTGGGCGGGTAGGACTGCATAAGCAGCGTTTATGACGGGCAAGTAGGGGTCAAGAAGCGAGACAAGTTTATGCTCTTGTAGATAGTTCAGCGTCTTATCTATGATTGAGACTATCGTTGGAGGTCTATCTTCTGTAAAGATGGGTTGATCTTCGACATACTTAACATATGGCTCTATATCCGTCTCCTTCACAAATTGTGAGAAGAGCAGATATTTTTGTCCTAAAGCGGCGCCTGGTAAAGTATCGAGCAGATTGTTTAGAAAGCGGGTGTATCTGCCGGAAAGACTCGATACTTGCAAGTAGGTTATAGTTGCTTTAGGTTTAATAGTTAAAGCGTAGCCCATAGCTACAAACGTCATTATGTGCAAGATGCCTCCAAATGGCGGTATATCCGCAACTACTACGAGCAGAAGGTTTGTGGCAGAGAAGCCTACGAACTGGAACAGCAAAAAGGCGAATAGAAGAATAGTTAATTTTCGCTTTAATAGCGGATTTGCGGCGCTGCGATAGAGAAAGTAGAGGGTTAAGAGAATAGCTAGGTTGTAGAGTATGTTAATTATGCTATGCACTACCTGTGATAGTGTACCCCATGAAAAGCTATAGGACCAGCCGAAGCTTGTATATATGAGACGGGGCTCTACAAACCTGAGATAGAGGATCGCCGTTGCAAACGCAGGTAAACTAACGAGCAAATATCGTTTTTTAGGTGAACGAAGTGAAAAAGCCAGACATAGGTATATACCTTGCGCCACGTGAAGAAAGATCACACCAAAATCAAAGAAGAGCTCTGAGGTTTCAAGAGAAGGAGTGGTCCTATGCATGTAAATTGAGACGGCCCAGGCTGAGATTAGAAGTGAGTAGAGAAGTAGAAGGTAGTGCACCCAGACCTTTGATTCCTTATATAAGATTCTGAGCGAGACCACTAAACCTACTATAACAGTGGCAATATACTGTGTAGACCAAAGTATAACTGAACTCATATTACACACTTCTTAGAAGGTCGAAGATGTCAACCCTATTCATCGGTATGATCTTTGGTGCTTTTAGTTGTCCAAGCGGTAGACCAAGCTTGGCTGCTCGCATTATGTATCGTGTAAATGCGCCTTGTTTAAGATACTCAACCTTTATTAGTTGAGAAGGCTTCTTGATTCCGAATATCTTGACGTAGTCTGCAAAATCTTGTGAAATTCGCATTAATGAGTTAAATATGTGTTTTTCGGCTTCTGCTTCTGAGTAATCCCACTCTTTCTCCATGAGGAAGTGAAGATGCTCTTGTGGTGAAGACTGCTTAATAACTGCCCATTTATCTGAGTTTTTTAAGCCAGCCTGCGCCAATGCCTCTGCAATCATTCTTTCGGTAAGTCTGAAATAACTGTAAACATCGATTACACCCATCCTCCTACCTTCGCAAGAGAATATTGGCAAGCCATCATCCCTTATCTTCACAATCTTAAACAAGTCACCACTCCTATACCGAGCCAAACCAGAGCCGAAGGGTGTGACAACCATCTCATATACTTCATCTTTCTTCACCTCATCCAAAGCGACTATTTCACCTTTATCGTTGATAAACTCAAAGTACACTGAGCGGAGGTTCGGAATAAGATCCAATTTATCATCTGGAGTACCCAGCAACGCTATTCCAGCCTCAGAAGATGCGTAGACTTGCAACGGTACAATGCCAAAAGTGTTTCTGAAGAATTCACAGTAGACTTTTGTATCAGCACCCCCAACTATAGCACCCTTCAGCGGCAAGATATCGAAAATGTTTGAGTTCTTGCGTGCTTTAAACATGCTCTTCAAAACTCTATATAAGAAATAAAGTTTTGTAGCACCGAAGTCTACAGAGTTGTATAGATCTGTGAAAAAGGCCGTTTGGTCTGTAAAGTATCTGAAGAGCATGTAGAATGTTGCTGCGTTAGCGCCGCCACAAACCACTTTCTCACCTTTTTCCATCACTCTCAGAGCAAGATAAAACTTCTTTCTGGCGTCCGGAATATCATCTGTAACTTCCAGAGGAGGTACGGGTTGGAAATACGGGAGGGAAGAAACTAGTGACCAGCCACTCAAATATGGTACCGGTGCGACGACATTTAACCCCTTATCGCCGATCTTTAACTTTGTTTCACCCCATCTTTCGCTGCAAGCAAGCATTCCAGATGCGATGGAGTCTAAGCGAAAGTTCTCCCAAAACGGTTCTCCGTGCACTAACCACTTACTGGTTCCGGTGGAGCCTGTTGTCTTCACCACTACGGCTAATTCATAGGGCAAAGCGTCTTCAACTATGTGAGCGAGCTTTTTGGCTAGCTTACAGTAGTAGTCTGCAAGGAGCTCGCCTTCTTTTTTTGGCTCTTGTTGAATAAGGATTTGAAGGGTAGCTCCAAATTCGGCCATCTCTTGGTAGTCTTGGTAGTCTGTTAGCGGTATCTGCTCTATGTGCTCTGCAGCAGAAGCGAGCCGCTTGTAAGTTACGGTTTCTTTCCATCGCTGCAGATGCTCTTGGTGCCGCTTTAGATTCTCTTCATATTGGTAGGCGAAGCTCTTCTCAAAGAAGCCGCAAGATTGTTCATAAAGAGCTTTTTCATCCAACCCGCAAATCCTCTACTCTGCAAGTATGGGCATTATCTTGAGACCAACTTCGTGCTGGATATCGAATCTAAAGTATCTTAGATCGTGATCTGTCCCACGCATCTTAAGCACAGCAAGCCGCCGCTTAAACTCATATCCCTCACGCTGCAGCTCCAAAACTATCACACCATCCACAACAAACTCCTCGATCCCAACGCCCATCATAGGGTAGCCGAAAGGCACTTCAGCGACAAAAATGGAGGTGCAGTCCGTCTGCTTCAGAAGCTGTTTCAGAAGGTAAACGATGTTCCTAACTTTATACCGCTCACCCAAGCTTATGGAGAGGGCTGTAACAGAATCGATGACCAAACGCTTTATGTTACGTGTGGATATAGGCTCTAAGATGGTCTTGATCACGTGATCTAGACCTTCTTCGGATGTAGAGAAGAGATCCAAGTAGGTGAAGAGTCCCTTCTTCTCAAGAATATCGAAGTTCCACCCTAAACTAAGCATATATCTCTTGAAGGTATCACGGGTTTCAGTGAAGCTGACGTACATACCATTTTCGTTATAATCTGTTATGCCGCTGTAGAGAAAACGCGCGGAGAGTATAGTCTTACCAGTACCTGGGCCTCCGGCTAAGAGGACAACTGAGCCTCTTGGTATGCCGCCCTTGAGTATCTGATCGAGCTTTTCTATTCCAGTCTTTACCCTCACGTCCATTATTTCCTCTCACCACCGTTGCAGCTGAATCTGTAGGTTACTGAGTTAGACGATGAAGATTCCTCAGCCACCTCAACTTTCTTACCTGTGATCGCTTCTAAGGCTCCCTGCAATATACCTCTCAGCCACTCAAAGAGGACTACATTATGCTTACTCGGCATAATAGTCTGTTTAGCGAACTCAAATCTACCTACACAAATAGTTTGATCAAAATCAACTAGCCTACATTCTTTACAGCCTCGATCCCTAAGTAGCGAAGGAAGCATATTCAAAGCAGCCTCCAGATCTCTATATCTACCACGCAGCTTTGAGCCGACCTCCAAACCCACAGCCCTACCTGCGTGAAAGAGCAAAACACTTAGACCGGCACCCATTATCTTTCCTAAGGCGTTCCAAAGTTCCTCCCATTCTGCACGACTTAACCTCACATATTCATCATACTCTGATAAATCGATACCACTCTGCAACAGTAAACTGTGATCTAAATCCACGTAGTAACCTTTGATCACACCACAAGCTTCTAACCGCTCTATTCTCCTCGCAACGGTTCTGTCAGATACACCGACGAGAGAAGCTATGTCTTTAAAGTCTGCTCTTGCATTCTTCATCAAAGCTTGTATAATCTTCAGATCGACCTCATCTATTTCACATTTAGTGTTGGTTAACATCTTGATACTTTACGCCTTAGTATTATATAAAGTTGTCGATTATTGACAGACAAAAACGGCGTTTTGTCATTTTTTGACATCGTCAACCCTCCATTCAATGCAGAGTATTTGTATTTGCAGCGTTCGGACTAAGGGATTGTAAGCATACCTATCCGCCTATGCTCTTCAATTAGGTAGAACCTAAAATAATGTTGGATTTTAGTAGGGGTAGGTGGGCTGAACCTTCTTTCTTATCTGAATAATTTCATCAAGAACTTCCTGCTCTTCAGGGCTCAATTTATTAAGATACTTTTCTTTAAACGTTCTTACTTCAGCCTCCTTAGGTAGAGAGTAGAGGATCTCCTTTTCAAAGATATGTCTACCTACTATTGGCTCCATCATCGATACCGCTACCTGCGCGCCTCGCGGCGCTTCTTCTAACGGTTTACCTTTATCCTGTATCTGATGGATCGTACCAACAACCTTGCCGTCGCTATTCATAACCTGAACCTTCTGCCTCAACTTACCTACTAAAACCTCAACCCCAAAGATTGCTGGGTTACTTCTCCTAAAAATGAAGCCTTCAAGCACCTTGAACTTGCAGACGGGTGTTAGGGAGCTGAATTCTCTGATGGCAGCCTTCTCCTTCTCCTCTTGAACCCAGCGTGTATACCCCTCGATCAGATTATAGATGATCGACTCGTTGAACACCTTTACCTTCTCAGATTCTATAGCTTCCTGAGCATCTGGTAGAATCTTCACATTGAACCCAAGGATTACACCCAAGTAGGGGTCTTCTCTCGCCACCGTAGAGGCTTCGATAACATCACGCCTCGTAACGGCACCTACATCAGCGATCCGAATAGGTACACCTTGCCTCTTCAGCATATCTGTTATAGCCTCTAAGGAGCCTAGGGTGTCGGCCTTGACGATTACACCTACTGTGTCGGTCTTTATGAAGATCTTTGAGACCTCGCTTTCAAGAGCTTTCTTAACCTCTTCCCATCTATCTTCAGAGAACAAGCCCACTAAAGGAGAACCGGCCAGCACACCCTCGAGGTCTGGGGCCAAGATCTTAACACCAGCCGCAGCGCGAACTTCATCAACTGGTGTAAAGCGATCTCTAGGGTCACGCATCTCATCAAGGGGCTTAGGTAGAAAGAGCCCTCTTACCTTAGTCTTAAAGGCGCCATCCCTCTTCACCATAGCTACTGTATCCCCAATCTTAAGCACCCCGTCGAGCAGAATAAGGTTGGCTGTTAGACCTAAGCCGGTCTCCTCCCTCAGCTCGAGCACTATACCCCTAGTCTGCTCCTCTGAGGTAGTAAGCCTCTTCGTAAGATAGTGCTGAGTCAAACCGATTAGCACCATAATCAGCTCAGGGATCCCCTCACCAGTCTTAGCGCTTACCGGGACTATCGCCACTTCTCTTGAGAAATCTTTGACCCGATAGTATGCTTCGCTTCTGAACCCTAAGCGTGATAGGCTGCCAACCACACTATAGATCCTTGCATCGAGTTCTTCGAGAACGGCCTTATCCTGCTTCTTCAAAGACTCTGTTAGGAAGGGTGTAGAAGTAGACCTCCAGCCGGTAAGTCTATCGATCTTATTCAACGCTACCACAAAAGGCACACGCCTGCGCGATAATATCTCAACGCTCTCATATGTCTGCGCTTCAAACCCCCTAGTAATATCAACGACAAGAATCGCTATGTCAGCAGCAGAACCACCCCTACTTCTAAGGTTGCTGAAAGCCTCGTGTCCGGGCGTGTCGATCACAAGGAGACCAGGAACCTTGATGGAGCCGCCAACCTTCTGAAGTAGAGGGCCGCAGATGTGGATGAGCGTCTCTGTTGGAAAGAAGCTCGCGCCTATGTGCTGGGTCATCCCACCTACTTCGCGCGCTTGAACGGCTGTGCCACGGATTTTATCCAGTAGAGAAGTCTTCCCGGAGTCCACATGCCCTAGTACTACAACCACGGGCTGCCTTATCCACTGTGATGAGGTCAACTATGCTTCCTCCGAGCTGAGGAGACATCCGGCTATGTTTGGTAAAGACTAGAATTTAAGCAGATTCTTTTTCTATCGGCCGAAGACTATAGCAGCTTCTCTCTGAAAGCTTTCAAGGGAGTCGGAAGCGTGTATAACATTCTCAGTAACCCCCAATCCGAAGTCTCCACGTATTGTGCCCGGAGGGGCTTCATAGGATCTCGTTGGCCCTATCATCAATCTAACTACACTGACCGCGTTAGGCGCCTCAAGTATAGCTGCCACTACTGGACCAGATGTTATGAAGTTCACCAACTCTTGAAAGAAAGGCTTACCCACGTGAGGCTCATAGAACTTCTCAGCTTGCTCTCTTGTGAATGTAAGCATCTTTAGATCAATGATCTTAAACCCCTTCTCCTCAAATCTTGAAAGAATCTTACCTATTAGACCTCTACGCACACCATCAGGTTTTACCACTATTAAGGTGCGTTCGCTCAAATCTTCTCGCCTTTTCGGTAAAAGGCGGTCCATTTGAACTTTCTAGGGTCCCTCTTGAGCTTGAGCGCGTTCTTTCTGCACTTAGAGGAGCAGAAGTATTCTATGGAGCCGTCGTTTCGTACAAGCATTATGCCGTAGCCTAGCTTCACTTCCTTGCCGCAGAAACTGCATATCTTCCCCGACAGCATATTCTGCACCTTTACTTGATCTTTCTAGCCTCTCTCTCCGTTTCTCTAAGCATAAGTATGTCGTGCAGTCTAACAGGTCCCTTGACGTTGCGGGTAAGTATGCGCCCTTTATCTTTGCCTTCGAGTATACGGACACGTACTTGCGTTATCTCACCGGCTACACCAGTCCTACCTACGATCTGTATGACTTCAGCGGGTGTGAGTTTCTCTTCGGCGGCTTTGCTCATATTCTAGCTCACCTATTATTTCTTAAGCTTAGAGACCTCATTAATTATCTGCTCTACTAGTGTCTGTGCCTCACTAGGTTCGATTATCGCTGCTGAGGCTGCTGCGACATCTAACCCTAGTGCTGAGCCTAGCTGTGCTTTGCTGGGTACGTAGATGTATGGTATCTTTCTTTCCTCGCATAGGAGCGGTAGGTGTGCAACTACTTCTGGAGGCTCAACGTCTTCAGCCACGATTACAAGTTTTGCTAAGCCGCGCTCCACCGCTTTTGTAGTTTCGTTTGTGCCTTTTCTAACTTTACCTGTCTGCCTCGCTTGGCGTACTGCTTCGTACACTGCGTCAGCCAGCTCCTTTGGCACGTCAAATTTAACATAGTATGGTTTAGCAGTCATCTCACCTCACCTCTTATTACTTCAGCCTTCGGCTGTGGTCTTTGGGATCATCTTAAGCTCCCCCATACCCGCTCTTAAAGACTCTCTAATAAACATGTCACTCGCCCAACCCTACCTAGGTTTAGGCAGAGAAGCGGGATAAGAACCTCTCTTGGGTGAAGACCACCGTGACCACCTCTTAACTCAAATCCTCTGGATCTCGGTCTATAGTTGTATGCTACCGCACCATTCCTTTTAGGTAGCAGTATTAGATCTCCTGTACGATCAAATAAGTTTGGTTTAACCTCCCCTAAACCAAATATGCCCTCCTTAATCAAGGTTCTAACATCATAAACCACAAACAAGTTAGCTAAGTGTTGCTCTACGTAGCGGAAGACTTCTTCCCTCATGTCTGGTTTTATGTAGAGGCAAGCAGCCCTAGAGTCTCCTGTTGGAGGTATATGTAAGGCGTTCAGAAGGGTCGGGTGATCAGATACCATTAACACCTCATCTGCTGCCAAAGTTACTTGACCGTGATCACTTAGAACGAGCATAGCAGTCTTCCTCGCTGCGCTAGGATCCATCTTATCTATCAGATTGCTCTTCAGCGATGAAAAGAAGGCTTCGAGCTCTGCTTCAGACTCCTCGCTCTCTGGGCCGTAGATGTGTGCTGATATGTCAAACCCATCCCAATAGGGGAAGAGGAACAATCTGTCTTTAGATTGCTCGACTATTTTGCGGAGCTTTATGAAGAGATCAGAGGTGCTTACATAGGTCTCTATCTCTGCATCTGCTCCGAGCATAATTGTGAAGGGGCTTTCACGATAAAGCCTCCTTGTCACTATTATGGGGCGGGCACCGCTTCGCTTCACTTCAGTGTGTATGCTTTCTACATTTAAGAAGGATGAAGGGTCTAGACCCGCTTGCAGCAGACTAGTGCTTTCAGGCGCAGCTGAGGGTGCAAAGTTTGTTAAGCTTAGAACTACACCTATCTCTTTAAGATACATCGTGTACCCTATTATGCCGTGCTCCAGCGGTGTTAGCCCTGTATTTAGGGTAGTCAATGCGGTTGTTGTAGTGGAGGGGAAGGTTGAGGTTAGTGGCATAATTAGCGGGTCAAGATCTTTCAGATATCTATCCACGAACCCTTTGATTTGATAATATGATAATCCATCTACGAGCAGAAGTATAACATTCTCAGCACCCTCCAAATATCCGTTGAGGGGCGCTTCAGGGACGGGGGTGTGCCTTAAACCTTTGCAGCCGAAGCATCTTATCACGCTTGAGACGAGGTTTGCCAGACCATACCCCTCGTAATCTGGTTTAATCATCCACTCGTTTAAGCGCCTCTCTAATAATCTATGCTCGATTTCCTCACTTGTGGGCAAAGATCGCAACACCCTCGCCATCCACTCTACAGAACCCGAATCTAACAAACTGGATGATTTCCCCAACTTTTAGGTTAGCGGCTTCTGCTTCAGCTAAACCCCTAACCTCCTTCAGACTCTCAGGGTTAAATTCGCCGTCTTTAAAGAGCACATCTGGTATCAGCACTTTAAAAGATACGTTATCTTCTGTTACCCATTGGAATTTAGGTATACCTTCTTTAAGTTCTTGGCTGGTGTAGGTTGCTGTAATCTGATCCTCCCTAACCTCATCGACCCGCACATTATACAGCTCTAAGAGCCTAAACTCCTTACCCGGCTGCAGCGTTGCTGCGTCGCTTTTAGCTAGGTAAAAGATGCCTTTTGTGTGGATGGTTCGGTAGCCTAGATCTTTATCTGGGTGGAACCTTAGATTCACGCTCTTCTCAGGAGCACCATTTACCTTAAGCAAAATGGGGTCTGCTACAAACATGTAGCGTCTAACTTTGGGATCGAGAACCTTCCTGTTTGCTGCGTAAAGGAGGCTCCACTCGAATTCGTGCTCGGCTAACGTGTAGCCAACATCTAACGTGAAGTTCCTTATGGCAGCTGGATCTATGCCCCTCCTCCTTAACCCCATGATCGTTGGCATACGGGGATCATCCCAGCCTGAGACCAACCCCTGCTCTATTAGGGGTCTTAGCAGCCTCTTTGAGACTGGTGTGCCTTTGAATCTGAAACGCGAGAACTGCGTCACGTATATCTTTGGGAAACCGAGTTGCTCTCTGAGCCTATCCTGTAGCGCTACGTGGAACTCTAGGCTTCTAAGTATATGTGTTACCTTACAGAGGTAGTCCTCTACCACTACCGCGAAGTCGTAGACTGGCCATAGCCTATATTTTGAGCCTTTTAGTGGGTGAGGATAATCCACTATTCTGAAGAGGTTGGGGTCTCTTAGAGAGTAGTCTTGGCTAGATAGGTCGCCTTTGTATCTTACCACGACTTCACCTTCTTTATATGCGCCAGAGAGGATCTTATCCCACGCTTCTAGATTCGCCTCCACGCTCCTCTCCCTACAAGCGCAGCTTCGCCCCTCAAAGCGTGCAGCCTTTATGCTCGATTCCTTGCAGGTGCAGGCGTAGGCTAAACCTTTCTCGATCATCAGCCTACCGTAGCTGTAGATGATCTCAAGATCATCTGAAACATTCTTCTCATAATCCCACTTTATGCCGAGCCAGCTATACCCATCCCTAAAGCTATCATAATATTCGAGCTTCACCTTCCTCGGGTTTGTATCCTCGAACCTAAGCCAGATCTTACCCTCATACATCTTCGCATACTCAGCATTAATCAAGCCAGCCATCGCGTGCCCTATGTGCATGTAGCCAGACGGCTCTGGAGGAAGGCGAACAACAACTTCACCCTTCACCGCATTAGGTAAGGGTGGAAGGCCCTTTGCTCCAGCTCTAGTTTCAACTGGCAGAGCAGGGTACTTCTCTAACTCAGCGTGCTGCACCTCAATTGGGAGCAGATTGACCTCTTCAACTACCCTCTTTACCACCTCCACCACTTGCTTGGCGCTACTCTTCAGCTCTGGGTGTGCACCAAGCACCTTACTTACTACCGCTCCAACTTCGGCTTTGCCTCCGTGTTTCACCGCGTTTAGAAGTGCGTGCATCCTTATCGATTCCACTATAGCGTCGCTAACTTCGCTCAAGACCCGCCTCACTCCGTCTAAGCAGCTACCATCTTCTACTTACCACAAGGTCTATAAGGCTTCTAATAGCAGCTTTGGCTTCAGCGTTCTGAGCATCTTTAAAGACCTCTTCAAACATATTTATCGCTTCATTCGCTAACTTCTCCGCAACCTCAGTAGCATATTCGATGCTGCCTGTCTTCTTGATTAGTTGCAGTATCCATTCAACTTCTCCAGCCTTTTTAAGACTTCTGGGTTTGTCTAGGATCCTCTTGGCTTGTTCACGCTCTTCAGCGCTACATCTGCTGAGTGCTTCGATTAATATGAGGGTCCTCTTGCTCTCATATATATCGCCAGCCGCTTCCTTACCATACCGCTCCTCAGCCAATAGGTTCAGCACATCATCCCTTATCTGAAAGGCTAAACCGAGCTTATAGCCCAAGGGGATCATCTGCTCCAGCTTCTGATCATCAACACCAGCTACAAGCGCACCTAGGCGAAGCGGTGTTATAGATGTGTACCAAGAAGTCTTCTTACCACACATAAAGAAGTAGTCCTCTGCAGTAAGATCCCACCTCTTTTTATCAACCCAGCTCAACTCAAGATGCTGCCCTTCTGTCGTCTCCCTAGCCATCCTGCAGAACTCCTCAAGCACCCTTAGAGTCGTAGCATCGCCTAAAGACCGTCTATTCTCAAGTAAGAGTTCCCACATCTTCACGTGTAGCGCATCGCCAGCATTGAGCGCTAGGGGTATGCCGAACTTTCTGTGTAGAACAGGTTGCCCCCTTCTTAACTCAGAGTCGTCTTCGATATCGTCGTGAATAAGAATCCAGTTTTGAAAGATCTCAAGCGCAGCCGCCGTAGTGAGGCAACTGCTTCTTTTGCCGCCGAAGGCTTCACAGGTGAGCAGACAGAGAGCGGCTCTAAGCCCCTTGCTTGGTCTCGAGGGGTAGTCTCTTAACATCTCGTAGAAGATTTGGATGTCTGGGTGGTTATGCCGCTTAGGGAGCTTCTCATCTATATAGTTATAGACCTCCTGCCGATAGGTGCGAACTAAACTCTCTATGTCCAAGTGTTTATCATATAGCCTACTAGGACTCTACTTTAATACCTATCTCCTAACCGCTTTATTCTAGAGCCTTGACCTCCACATCCTTCAAATCTTTTTTCAAGACCTCGACAAGCCTCTTGATACCGTCTGGGTCGCTGATGCCTGTAAACTTTACAAGAGCTCTACCTTCTCGAATAAACATAACATCTCCGATGATCTCGCTTCTCGACTTTGACACGCCGACACCAACGACACCGAGCAGATCAGCTATTTTACCTGTGTAGACACCTATTCTTTGAGTTGAGGTCGAGCGCCTTTTATCCTTGACCACAACCTCTAAGTCCTTTATAGGTGCAGCCTCTATCACACCCTCTTCGTAATCAAACCTACAGACCCTTAGATTTGTTATGAACCAGTAGCGCTCAAGCCGCTTTTTGAAGACACCCCGCTCAACACTATGCCACCATAGAACTTCTTCCCCGCCATATAGCTGCTCAGAAGCCAGATCGACCACAACTCTTTCACCACTCTTAGAAATAAACTCATACAGCACCTTAGGCCTATTCTTTATTACACGCCTCCAACGCCCAAACTCATCGCAAACAAGATCCTCCGGCAACCCCTAAGGATTAATGCTGTGAGTTAAATCAACTTTTCTCCATCTAGCGGCGATAACTTAATCTACCACCGCCAAGCAAGCATAAGACAGCCGGCCATAGCACACGGGCTCGACCTGGTCTCATTCCGAACCCAGAAGTCAAACCGTGTGTCGCCGCCGTGTTAGTGAAGTCCGGAAGGCTTCGCGAAGCGGCGGTGCCGGCGCCTTTACGGGTGTTAAAGGAAAAGGCTTAAAGAGTGGCGTGTTCACATCTAACACAAAGGGTAGTTGGATTGATTCCTCTACAAGTGGGGCCGGGGCAGTTCAGCGATAACACCCTTTACCTCCTACTGTTCTATCTACCTTTCTTACTCTTTCTCTTCTACGGTCAGAGGATCCAAGCCTACATGATACTTGGGGAAGTTTCAAGGGCTCTGGGTAAGCTGAAGGTTATGCGTGAGAAGTCTAGGAAAGAGGTCATAGATTATCTCGTTAACCACCTTAAACCAAAGTCTGATCCTCAGGAGCAAGTGGATCAGCTACTTGAATACTTCACCATTATGCCAGTAGACTTAGATCCAGCTGGTATAGTTAGGAAGATAGAGCACGTGGTCACGATTAGGAACGATAGGATACGCTCCGAGATCAAAAAACTTGCCTCTGAGAGCGATATGACTAAGGTTAGTACTGCTGAGAATATACTGGAGGCGGCTTCTTCCATTAACTACATCTACAAGCTTGTTAGGCACTTCTACCTCTTAGGTAAGAAGACTTCAAACATCTACATTCTTCTACAACTTCAGATGATTATGCCGATAGTACTCCAAGAGGCAGACGCATTAGTGAACGCATTAGACGCATTTAAACAATCTCAACCTATAGGTGACGGCATCGGGCCTATGGTTGTGGGTAGAATGATGCTCAACCTTGAAAAGAATGAGATTTCAAGAGACACGTTGCTGGCGAAGACTGAGCATAAGGGTAGGACGCTCTATCTGATCAAAGCGACTGGGCCGGGTGGTAATGTCGGTGAGCCGGGCACAGCTGTTGAGAAGTTGATCAACGAGATGGGTGTAAAGATAAATGCTGTGATTATGATAGATGCCGCATTAAAGCTTGAGGGTGAGAAGACGGGGGAGATCGCTGAAGGTGTGGGGGCTGCTATAGGTGGTATAGGTGTGGATCGGTTCAAGATCGAGGAAGTCGCTACGAAACATAACATTCCCCTTTATGCGGTGGTGATTAAGCAGTCTCTCATCGACGCAATCTCTGTGATGAGGAAGGAGGTGGCCGAATCGGCTGAGAAGGTGATCAAGATCGTCTACAGACTTATAGAGGAGAAGACTCAGCCATCTGATAACGTTTTGATAGTCGGTGTAGGAAACACTCTTGGGGTGGCGCAGTAAAAATGGCGACTATGATACCTTCTATAGGTGAAAAACGGGGTAAGCAGATCGTCTACACAATAGAGGAGTGCTTAAGCTGTGGCGAAAAGAACAAACGCACCTTCACCGTAGGCGACTACGTGTATAAAGGTAATGGGCAGTGTAAGAAGTGCGGCGGCAACATCTACATAACGATGATCTACGCTGAACCAATAAAGCCTACTGAGTAAGAACGATTACACCATTTTCAACAGGCGTGATGGTATGCTCAGCTTGCGCTACAAACTCGTTATGGGCCTCCACCAACATAGGGTAGGCTCTTAACACACGCTTCTGAAGCAGAACCTTCACAGTACGCTCCAACCAACTCATTTCACCAAGATCTCTTATCTGCCTATAAGTAAACGGCAGCGTTCTAAACCTAGACCAGAGTTCATCAATAAACCTATCCAATGCTGACTCACCTACCGGTTTCCTAGCCACTAAGCTGAAGATGTTAGTGACAGGGCCGTTAACCACTATACCCGCACCCTTTTGTGTCGTTGCGAAGGGCTCTATGGCATAAATCTGGCCAGCTTTAAGCTGAGGTGTGCCTGCGGTGTAAGTATTTGGTATGGAGAGCCCGGCGTGGACAAGGTAGGGTGCTATTTCGTGGCCAGAGAGGTTCAGAATAGGTTTAAAGCCTAGGCGGTTCGCGGCGGCGTGTATAACCCTACCAACCTCACCAGCTCTAACGCCCGCTTTAATTACGTTCAATGCCTCTTGAAGCATAGTTTCAGCAGCTCTGACCAGCGCATCATACTTTACGTTAAACGAAAGTGTAAATGCTGTGTCGACTATGCAGCCGTTTATCTGCACCCCGAAATCCACCTTAACGACATCATCCTCCTTCACCCTTAGATCGTCTTGGGGGAGTGGGGTGTAGTGTGCTGCAACGCTGTTTATGCATATGTTACAAGGGAAGGCGGGTTGAGCCCCTCTACTGATTATACTCTGCTCCACCATCTCAGCTATATCAAGAAGCCTCGACCCTACGCTGATGCTGCTCTTAATCCTCTCTCTAACCTCTGCGGCTATCTTACCGGCCTTAAAGTATTCTTCTGCAATAGACAAATCTGCAGAAGCTGATTCTAAAGGTTGATATTAACTGTTTTTAGGAGGGATTACAATGAGCGCCACGCATCCAGCCTTCTTAACTATAGCGTATTCATCTTTAGTGAGTACAGGCCTGAGTCTACCGGGTTTATCGCTACCCATGATGATTAGCTCAACCCCTTCGTCTGATGCGAAGCTGGCTACATCACGCCCCACATTCCTTACTGGTAGGATGCGTGGTGTAAATAGGCGTCCAAGAGATGCTATTGCCGAGGCTACTTTATGAGCGAACTCTCTCTCGATCGCTTTAAACACTTTCGACCGCTCTATAGCGTCTATCGGCGTTGCCTCGGGCAGCTTAAGCACATTTACAGCGATCAACTCACAGCTGGGCGCTGATAAAGAGCTTGTAAAGATAGCAGCAAGTATCAGAGCGTCTCTGTAAAACTTATTCTCTAAAACCGCGACCATTATCCTCCGAGGCTGTCTTATGATGCGTGCACCTTTAAAGGCACTTTCAACCAGTATCACTTTAGTATCTGCTTTTCGGGCTACTCGATCTGAGATACGCCCTAAGAGTTCTCTGAGAAAAGACTCTCTGTGTGCAGACATAACTATAGCTTGGCAACCCGCCTCTTTAGCTGCTTCCACTATGCTCTTAGAGATGAATGCTACGTTATCAGCATCAACTACCTTATTGCTCTCTTTCACCTCGTAATTAACTTTGAACGTTTTAGCGTGTTCATCAAGCAACCTAAGAGCCTTCTCTCTTGCTACTTCTGTGTCTGCATCATTTCTAACGTGGTAAACAAGCACCTTTGATCCACAGTATTCAGCAATTGTAAACGCGGCGACGATAGCGTTCTCCTCTTTGGGCTCATAGGCTAAAGGTAGTAGAATAGGCGAAGTATCCCAACCCCACTCTACAACCTCTTTCTTCCTAGATCTTTCCACTTCACTAACCTTTTACTAAAACATATTTAATTGCTTTACCGTTAATAATAAGTACCCACCCTTAGCCACCAGCAACTAAACTTGCGGAGCGCAAGACTACAGCGTAACCTAAGTCTCCTCGAAGCAATTATGATAGGCCTTGGCCCCACGATAGGGCCAACCATCTTCGTCGTGCCACGCTTAACCGTTGAGATGGCTGGACCAGCAGCTATACTCTCATTCATCTTAGCCGGGGTACTTTCACTAATAATCGCTTTAAACTACGCTGTTATGAGTTCAAGAGTTACGAGGGCTGGTGGGGGCTATTCTTTCGTCAGCTACGCTTTCGGTGGTGTACCAGCCTTCTTATCTGGTTGGTTTATGTACATAGGGAATGTCGCATATGCTGCTTTAAGTGCGTATACCGCAGCAATCTCCCTTTCACATATAGTACCTGTGCCTACGGTTGAAGTTGCTGCACTAGTTCTGGTGCTGTTCACACTGCTCAACCTTGTTGGTGTTAAGAAGGCAAGCGGCGCACAAGTCATATTAATGAGTCTAGTGGTGGTTGTTCTACTCCTTTTTGTAGGGTTTGGTGTGTTTAAGGTAGATTTTACTCGATTTGAGCCCTTTACCCCTTTTGGCTACAGCCCAGTTTATCTTGCGCTCGGCTACGTCTTCTCAATCTACATCGGCTTCGAATTGATCGCTAATGTTTCTGAAGAAGTTAAAAGAGCACACAAAATCGTGCCGAGAGCAATAATAGTCACAATTGTGATAGCGCTTCTACTCTTCCCCATGATAATCACCGTTATGCTTGGCATTGTTGATTACACAAGTATAGTGACTTCAGAGGCACCTCTTGTCTCGGCGGCGTTTAATTTGTCTCCACTTTTTGGCTTAGTGATGGCCTTCTCCTCAATAATAGCGTCTCTTGGATCCCTTAATGCGGCGGTCATAGCGTCTTCAAGGACACTCTATTCTTTGAGCAGAGATGAGCACATCCCAAAGGTCTTCGAAAGCATCCACTCTTCTTTTCGCACACCTTACTTCGCACTCCTCTTCACATTCATTTTAACCCTACTTCTTTTATTCATGTTCCATTTAGAGTTGCTCGTCTACATCTCAGACCTAGGCTACTTGTTAGGTCTAACGATAATAAACCCAGCTGGTCTCGTCATAAGGAAGAAAAAGGGCAACCACTTTAAGCTCAACATACTTATCCCCATCCTCGCCTTAATATCCACTCTAGTGGTATTACCGACCATAAGTAGAACCGCTATGATCGTCGGTGTAATCCTCACAGCTATCGGGTGCACCTTAGCTGTTGCTGAGAGGATAATTAAAACGAGGAGGCGAGGTATATCGAGATGAGGTTTAAGACTGTGGCAGTAGGCGGAACATTTGACTACCTACATAGAGGACATCGAACGCTCCTAGAGAAGGCTTTCGAATGCGGAGAGAAGGTGATAATCGGCGTAACCACAGACCATTTTCTATCAAAGCTGGGTAAGCTCGTACACAACAGCTATGAAGAGAGAGTAAAAAAGCTTAGAGAATATCTTTTAACTAAATACCCTTCTGAAAGATTTGAAATCCAACCATTAGATGATTATTTTGGGCCTGAAATATTTCATGAGGAGGTGGAAGCGCTTGTTGCGAGCACTGAGACCGCTCGTAGGGTTGAGATGGCGAATAGAAGAAGGGTAGAGATGGGATTGAAACCATTGGAAGTTGTGGTAGTTGATATGGTGTTGGCTGAAGACGGGAGACCTATTTCATCATCACGTATAAGAATGGGCGTGATAGATGCAGAAGGGCGTGTGAGGCGAAATGAGTAACGAGGGCTTCATCGTAACGCCTTGGGAGGTAAGGGGTGAAGTAGATTACGAGAGGCTCATCCGAGAGTTCGGTACGCAACCTTTGGATGAGGAATTATTGAGAAGAGTTGAGAAGCATACAGGTACTCTTCATCTACTCTTTAGAAGAAAGGTCTTCTTCAGCCACAGAGACTTCGACTGGATACTCGATAAATATGAGAAGGGTGAGGAGTTCGCATTATACACAGGCAGAGGGCCTTCGGGGCATACGCATATAGGGCACCTTGTGCCTTGGATTCTTACTCAACATCTCCAGGAGAAGTTCGGCGCAGAGCTATACTTCCAGATGACGGATGACGAAAAATATCTCCACGACCCATCACTCTCTCTCAAGACCAGCATACATTTCACCTACGAGAATGCTCTCGATGTTATTGCGTGCGGCTTCGAAAAAGGTAAGACATTCATATTCTCAGATATTCACTATGCTAAGACGCTCTATGGCATAGCGGTTCAAGTGGCTAAGCACATAACAACCTCAACCATAAAGGCGGTCTTCGGCTTCACCGACAGCACCAACATAGGTATGATTTTCTTCCCAGCCATTCAAGCTGCCCCTTGCTTCCTACCATCTATCCTAAAGGGTAAAAACGTCCCTGTACTGATACCCGCAGCCATAGACCAAGACAACTACTGGAGGGGTGTTGCACGTGAAGTAGCGCCTAAACTCGGCTTCTACAAACCTGCGCAGCTACAC
This sequence comes from uncultured Nitrosopumilales archaeon, assembly GCA_964421575.1. Lineage (GTDB taxonomy): Archaea > Thermoproteota > Nitrososphaeria > Nitrososphaerales > JAAOZN01 > JAAOZN01. The sequence continues at coordinate 12,576 of CAYQXI010000030.1, read as the reverse complement.
TCTAAATTTCTACCCGGCCTTGGTAGAGGGGGGAAGATGAGTGCTAGCGAGCCCGAAACAGCGATATACACGGTAGATCCACCAGAAGTTGTCACGAAGAAGGTTATGAATGCATACACAGGAGGTAGGGCTACGGTAGAGGAGCAGCGTAAGCTAGGTGGTCAGCCAGAGATCTGCCCAGTCTACCACTACTACCACATGCTCTTTGAGCCCGATGACAAAGCAGTAGGCGAAATCCACATTTCGTGCAGATCTGGGAACCTACTCTGCGGCGAGTGCAAAGCGAGGTTGGCTGAAAGAGTTAGGAGGTTCTTAGCTGATCATCAAAGGAGGCGTGAGAAGGCGAAAGATCATCTACAAGACTACTTTCTAAAAGATTAACCAACACACTTATCTACTTAAATAAATTGGCTAAAGGGTAGGTGGTGGCCCCAGCTTGCGCGGGAGAAACTATAGGATTCCAAGCGGCATGCCTACGGTGAGGAAGGACTTTCTCCCAGGAGCGCCTAACCCCAAGATAGCGAAGTTTTCTGTCGGAAATGCGAAGGGTAACTACGATTATAAACTTCAGCTCGTCGCTAAAGCGAGGTGCCAGATTAGGCATAACGCACTCGAGGCTGCTAGAATCGCGGCTAACAAGAAGCTCGCAAAGATAGGTGAAGATAAATACTTTCTCCAAGTGAAGGTGTATCCACACATCATACTTAGAGAGAATAAGATGATAGCAGGAGCGGGTGCTGACAGACTTCAAGAAGGTATGAGAAAAGCTTATGGTAAGCCTGTTGGGTTAGCAGCCCGGGTAGACGATGGTACGGTGCTTCTTGAGGTAAGCGTCTCTGCTAATAATGTTGAGGCTGCGAAAGAGGCTCTAAAAGGCGCTGCGAGCAAGCTACCAGTTAGGACCTCTATAGTGGTTCTTCCTCTCAAAGAAGCTGAGCAGCAAGCAAAGACCTAAGTACATAACATCTTTTAAAAAAGTTGTTGATTAGAATAGACATAACCAAGGTTTTCGAGGAAGTGGAGAGGCTCAAACCTAGAACGGTTTTCATAGTCACGCCAGACGGTTTGCTAAAGGAGGCTGTGAGGCTAGCATCTACGCTTGGGGCTAGCGGTGTGGAAGTGGTGCTATCTGGTGAAGCGTGTTATGGTGCTTGTGACTTGAAAGAAGATGCTGCTGAATCGATTAAGGCTGATCTCATACTCCATATAGGGCATACGCTTCGCGAAGAGAGAGCGGGCAAAAAAACCGTTTTTATAGCTGTGGAGGATGATATCGAGTTCAATAGGGTGATAGAAAAGGCTGCTCAGAGCTTGAGGCGCTTTAAGAAGATAGGACTCTACACGATAAGCCAGCACTTGCATAGATTATCAGAGACAAAGAAGCTCTTCGAGGACTACGGGTTTGAGGTGAAAAGCGATGAAGGAGGCAGACTCTCCTACGGGCAGATAATAGGGTGTGAGTTTCAACCAGCCTATTCGATAAAAGATGAAGTGGATGCCTTCGTCTTCCTCGGTCAGAGTAGGTTTCACGCGGCAGCATTAGCATTATCAACAGGTAAGCCAACCTATATGCTCGACCCATATCTGGAAGAGGTTATCGACGTCACCCCCTTGGCTGAAGATCTTTGGAAGAAGAGCGTGCTCGCGGTCTACAAGGCTCGAGAGGCTGAGAGGTTCGGTATCATAATTGGGTTGAGGGAGGGGCAGATGAAGATTAAGCAAGCGAAGCATATAAGAGAAGAGCTTGCTAAGCACGGTAAGCAGAGCACATTAATAGCGATGCGTGAAATATCGGCTGAGCGGTTAAATACCTTCACTTTGTTTGACGCATTCATACAAACCGCTTGCCCCAGAATATCTATAGATGGTTCCGGCTTCAACAAACCCGTACTATCTATACCTCAAGCCTACGCCCTACTTAACCTACTCAAAGGAAAAGATGTCGGCGACTTTCTACGCATACCCAGCTGGATCTAAAAGATGTGTATGTTTATAAAGACGATTAAAGCAAAAATAATTTGAGAATCGGTTGGCCCGAAATAAAAGCAGGAGCCTTTTACGCTAGAAGGTGTTCGATATGGCTAAAGACCCTGTCTGTGGTATGTTTGTTGAAGAGAGCCCTGAAGCTCTTAAAGCTGAGGTTAGAGGAACAGTATACTACTTCTGTAGTGAGGGATGCTTAAGAACCTTCCTTAGACCAGAAATCGAGCATAGAAACATCTTGCTTATGACCATCTTCAGCTTCGCATTAGGCGTACCGATCTTTATCTTAAGTATGAGTGACATAGTGAGATTAACTCCTATACACGCCGGTTTCAGCCTTAACTTACTTCTCTTTGCATTGGCTACACCCGTCCAATTGGTAGCGGGGAGAAGGTTTTACGCTGGACTCTTACACGCATTGAAGACTAAAGCAGCCAACATGGATACACTTATTGCGGTAGGCACAACAGCAGCTTGGGGATACAGCAGCTTAGTAACATTTTTACCAGAAGTGGTGCCTGCAGAAGCCAGAGTTGTCTACTTCGAAACATCGGCGTTGATAATCGGTTTTATACTCCTCGGTAGGTTTTTAGAGAGTAAGATGAGGCGGAGGGCTTCAGATGCTATCCGCAAACTAATAGAACTACAGCCTAAAGTAGCAACCGTAGTTAGAGACGGCTCCTTGATTGAGGTCCCCGTGGAGGAAGTTAAGGTAGGCGATCTTCTACTTGTGAAACCTGGGGAAAGGATACCAGTAGATGGCGTAGTCGAGGAAGGCTTCTCCAGCGTCGATGAAAAGATGGTGACAGGAGAGAGCATACCTGTAGAGAAAGGGGTCGGTGATGAAGTGATAGGCTCAACCATCAACAAAAGCGGGGTGCTGAAGATCAGAGCAACTAGAGTAGGTACTGACACAACACTCTCACAAATAATAAGGTTGGTTGAAGAGGCTGCTGCTGCGAAAGCACCTATAGAGCGTTTAGCAGATAGAGTTGCAAGCTACTTTGTGCCTGCTGTGATCACAATCTCCCTTCTTTCGTTTGCCGCTTGGCTGATTTTTGCGTCTAACTTCATAAAAGCATTCACCTCTCTTGTCGCTGTCTTGATCATAGCCTGCCCCTGCGCACTTGGATTAGCAACACCAGCAGCTGTCGTAGTCGGGACTGGAAAGGGTGCTGAGAAGGGTATACTAATAAAAGGAGGCGAGCATCTTGAAAAAGCAGGAAGAGTGGATACAGTAGTCTTCGACAAAACTGGAACACTTACTAAAGGCATACCAGCTATCACAGATATCGTAGCAGATGATCCGAAAGAAGTTCTACGTTTAGCAGCGGCTGCTGAGAAGAACTCAGAACACCCTATAGGAGAAGCGATAGTAAGGAAGGCAGAAGAGTTAGGCTTAAAAATAGAGGAACCAAGCAGTTTTGAAGCTTTACCAGGCTTGGGTGTAAAAGCCCGTCTGGACGGCACTGAGGTTCTTGTAGGTAACCATAGGTTCTTAGTTGAGCAAGGGATCTCTGTTGAAAGATTCGGTGAAGCGGCTAAGCGACTATCTTATGAAGGTAAGACCGTAATTTACGTAGCTGCTGCAGGTAAGTTGATCGGCTTGTTAGCAGTTGCGGACATCCTAAAGGAGGGTGCTAAGGATGCGGTGAAGGAGTTAAAGGCTCTTGGTTTAAAGGTGCTTATGCTTACGGGAGACCATCGGAGGACCGCTGAGGCGGTTGCTAGAGAGTTAGGTGTGGATGAAGTTCTGGCTGAGGTCCTACCAGCTGATAAGGTTTCTGTAATCAAGAAGCTTCAGCAAGAAGGCAGGGTTGTGGCTATGGTGGGGGATGGTGTGAACGATGCACCAGCCTTGGCTCAATCAGATTTAGGCATAGCGATAGGAAGCGGCACAGATGTTGCTGTGGAAACAGCTGGCATAGTGCTGATCAAAGACGATCCAAGAGACGTCACGGAGGCGATAAGACTTAGCAGAAGAACTCTGAAAAAGATTAGACAAAACCTATTCTGGGCCTTCGCCTACAATACAGCCTTCATACCGGTAGCCGCACTAGGGCTGCTCAGCCCCATCTTCGCTGCGATAGCGATGAGCTTAAGCTCCGTTAGTGTGGTCGCAAATTCTTTAACCTTAAAAAGAGGTTAACTGAGAGGGAGTGTGAGCGAAACCTTAAGAAGAGGCTAACGGATAGAGTATTGAGCGGTAGTTGGCTAGAGACCCAGTATGCGGGATGAATGTTGATGAAAAGAAGGCTAAGTTTAAGTCAGAGTATAAAGGTGTAACATACTACTTCTGCTGCGAAGCGTGTAAAGACGCTTTCGACAAAGACCCACAGAAATACATCAAGTAGAGGTCAAAGTCTCTTTTATGTTTCTTAGACGTGACTTCAATCCATCCAACTCGTTCTGTATTGATCTGAGTTCATCAAGAAGAGGCAGGAAGATCTTTACGGTTTCCTCACTTACCTCCTTTTTGTCGCCTTTATAGGGTTGAGGGTTTAATGGTGTCTCCGGTTTTGTTTCAATTGTAGTTACTGCTTTCTGCGTTTCATCTTTTTCCACGATTTTCGGCTCCGCGCTCTTAACTTCTTGTGTTGGTCGAAGTTCCGTCGATTCTGCTGTCTTCTGTTCTACTCGCTCAGCCTCGACTTCCGCTGCTTGCTGCTGTGTTTGCTCACTCTGCTTTACCACTGATTCGCCTTCGCTTTTTGCTTGTGTTAAAGTCTGCGGCTTTAGTATTTCCAATATAGTCTTCATTATGAAGTAAGATGGTGTAGCTACCAGCAGATATACAAATAATGTGAAGAAATCCAAAGAGGGGTTAATGACCTCTAATGTTTTTAATGCGAGTAATAGGGCTGAGCCTAGTGATAAGACTATACTTAAGGTTAGTACCGCAGCTGTTAAGAGTGCACTCAAGGCATCGCCGCCCCCATATTAGACTCAAAACCCGCAAAGAAGCTGAGCACGTTGATGGCGAATGTCTGGCAGATTATCACACCCACCCCTGAGACGAGCAGAAATAGACCGAGGTTATAGTAGAGGTTGAAGAGGGTGCTACCATCTGTGAAGTAGATCGCCGCTGAGCTTATCACAGCTAAAGTGAAGAGTAGTATGAAGTTAAAGAAAGTGAGTATGTTTAGATCCACGGGGCTGATAAAGCGGACTGGCGCCATTGAGGGTATTGAGGCGAATCGGTTAAGGATCTCAATTAGAACAGTAGTCATGGTTAGGATGACTACAAGGGTACCTTGGATCGGGAAGACTAAACCTCTCAGATAATTCGCTGCTTGCTCACGTCTAGCCCTTCTGACGAGCTCCTCATTAACCCAGTCTGCTATTGTTAAACACACCTCATTAATTTTCCCACCTATTTTACTCGATAGTAGGAGTATCTGTGTGAAGTCAGATATTAGTCTGCTACCTGTTCCAGCTGCAAAGTTCAGCCAGCAGACGCTGCTCTCAAGCCCTAAGGTCAGCTTCGAGAGAAGCTTCTTTATATGCGTAGTCATTTTACCAAATTCACTTTGAGCTATAAGCTTAATCCCTTGTGTCAGCGTACCAGCTGCCGTCGCTGCTTCGCCCAAGACTTTTATGAATAGCATGAATTGGCTCTCGAGGTTTCTTATCTGCTTAACCTCCCTTAGACCGAGTTTGCCTAGTGTTGATAAGGCTGCGCCACTTAAAGCCATAAGAGACCAGCCATAGAAGGTGAGGCCGAGCTGATGTAAGTTGTAGAAGCAAAGCGGTGTTAGAAACAGCAAGGTTAGGTAAACTATCTTGCCGACTTTCAAGAGAAAGGTTAATCTTTCTGGTCTCGACTCTAAATCAGTCACCACCTCATACCTTGGGCCGACTTTAGCTATAAGGAATGTGAGAGCAGCGGCTGCTGAAGGTATTCCTATTAAGGTCAGCTGGAGGCTCTGAATCGCAGAAGCCGCGCCGAGTAGTGTAGATACTGAGAGCATACAGACTGAGATCACCGTGCCCGCTGTGATGAGCGCGGAATACGCTTCACTCATCAGCCTCAATTTATCTATCAGATTCAGATACTCTCTCTGGCTTGTGATGACGAACTTAGTGTGCTCTATCTTCATAAAATCCTTAAAGTATGTGCCTACACTAAGAGCTTGGGAAAGCCTAAGTAGGAAGGGACCGACTCTTTGGTCATCAGATAGTTTCGCAGCCAAATCTAACGCATATTCCTGCTTATAATTCCACTTATTGATCATTAAATCGAGTTTTTTGAAGAGATGCTGGAAACCGGCTAAAGGCGTTATAGGTGAACTTCTAATGATGCTTATGATGCGATGAAGCGCTTGATTGGAGGACGCTGCTAGGTAAAGTAGCAAAATTAAAAGGGGGAACTCAGCCCTCCACTTTTTACCCTGCTTCCCTCCGATGCTCGACACAAACTGAATAACCTCACTTTTTGCCTCACTCTTCATCGAGCCTTCACCACTTCGAGAAGCTTACCCTTCTGCATCAACTCAAGCGCCCGCTCTACTCCAAGCGCCTTTATCGTTTTCAGAGTGAACCATAGGTCAAAGTAGTCTGTAACACCAGCCTCAGCGAGCAGTCTAAGCAGCTCAGCCCTCATACGAAGGTGGTTATAGATTCCCCTCACCTCGCGTTTAGAGTATCCGTAGAAGACCGCTAGCTTATTTTCGAGTAGGTAGCTTGTGCCTTCGCCTCTGAAGATAAATGTGTCTGTCAAGGGGTCCCAGCTGAAGATTTCGATGTAGTTAAATCGGTCTTCTACGGAATCGTAGCCGAGTATCTCGTTTATACTTAGTACTCTACGCTCGATCTTCCCCGTCTTCGGAACCTTTACCGCGCTTTGTATAATGACCGCACCTATATTGTCTATGTAGGTCTTCGGCACCTCTATAGGCGAGCCTGTAAGCCTTTGGATGAGCTTCTGCACCGTAGATGCGTGGAAAGTGGCTATAACTGGGTGGCCTGTCTGCATGGCTTGGAAGGCTACATTGCCCTCGCGTCCACGAATCTCCCCAACTATGATGTAGTTTGGTCTCTGCCTTAACGCGGCTTTGAGGAGGGCGAAGAGGTCGATCTTGCCTTCCTCGCCTTCACCCTCTTTGGTCACCTCTCTTACCCAGTTTTCGTGGGGCACGGTTACCTCTGGTGTATCCTCAACGCTAACGATCTTAGCCGTAGGGTTTATGAAGGCGCAGAGTGCGTTCAAAGTTGTCGTTTTTCCAGACGCGGTTTCACCACAAACCCACACGCTTATACCGAACTCCAACAGCATCCAAAGGTAGGCTGCTGGCAGATACCCTATCGTATTCCAGAGGCAGAGCTGAGTTATGCTGATCGGCACCTTAGCGAACTTTCTGATGGTAAAATTCGTACCACGTATGCTGATATCGCTTCCGTAGACTATATTTATTCTTGAACCATCTGGGAGAGTGCCATCCACGATCGGGTTCCTGTAGCTTAGAGGGCGCCCTATACGCTCAGCCAACCTTTTAACATATTCATCGAGCTGCTCCGGATCATCAAAACGTAGGCTACTTACACAGCTGCCAAAAATCTTATGCTCAACAAATACTGGCCCAATACCGTTAAAAGAAATATCTTCTATGTATGGATCGTTTATCATGGGTTCGAGAAAGCCGACACCTATCTTGTCCCTTATCAAGAGGTATTCAAGCAGCTCTTTCGTTTTTTCATTTACTAAAAGTGTCGGATTTTTCTCCTGGATGATGCGGTAAGCAACATCCTCTAATGAGTTATCTATCTTTAATGTGGTGTCTAAGAGCTTCTTTAACGCCTCTCTTTTTTCCTCTATATTTCTGAAGGTATGCTCTTCATTCTGCTTTAGGGCAAATAAGTTTTCTAAAACGTTCAAAATTTGCGTTAAATCATGGCCGGTGGTCGGCTCGATGATAATGTATCTGGCTCGCTCCATGTGTTTTTGCCTAAAGATGTGTATAAATACCTGTTCAGAAACAGGATAGATGAGGTTAACTTCATCTCTGTTCAGTTTTTTATCCAAAGTGAGAAACCAATCGGGAGTGCTTATGCTCTCTTCACCGAGCTTGCTCACATATTGGCTTAAGTAAGGTCTTGTCGCTAAAACCTCTTGAAAATCTTTTGGGAGCAGGTCTTCGTGCCCTTTCTTTTCTCCACTCATACCCTATGCCCTCGTCTGCGTATACGGGATTATCTTCACCCCAAAAGCTGGGTCCACCTCGAACGCTACAACTACAGATCCTGCTCCGGTACTAACACCCCTGAGCTTAGGGGCACAGAGCATTCTAACAATCCTATCTCCAACGGTCTTAATTTCTAGTATGAGATGAGCATCACAGATAGATCTAACTCTAACTAAAAGGTCTTGGGGAAACGCATAAGGGTGAACGGTCAGCACCACGGTTTTGAGCTCCTTATCACAAATATTGCGTAAGCTTGAGAAAAACGTTAGAACATCGCCTTCATCGGCGTAGGTTACCATATAAGTTAAGGAGTCGATTACGACAACATCAGCCTCACACCCCTCACTCAGATACTTTGTGATCACCTCTAGGATGCGGCTCGCTTTCTCTTTCTGCCACTCGATGTTTTCAACATGCAGCGTAAAAACTTTGAGATATCTTGTGAGGAAATACGGTCTGACATCAAAAGATAGACTTAACATCTGCGAAATAAGACTCTTAATGGTATTCTCAGTCGTTATATAAGTGACCCTTAAGCCACTACGTAGCGCACCATATGCGAGCTGCTGAGCAACCACACTCTTCCCCGTATCATTAGCCCCTTCGATCAACATCAACGTAGGGACAGGAATATCCCCGAGCTTCTGCTGCAGCCCGTCGTTATACCAGCTGATGATTTTAGGCTTAGGTTGAAGTGGGGTAATTTCGTTATTTAACCCCCATCACCCCACACTCACCCGTAGGTAAATCTAGTAGGATGTAGAGGTACCCTAATCCACGTGTTGGGTTGTAATAAGGTTGGTCGGCTAAGGCGAATTGCACAACGATCTCTATGGTTTCTCCGCTGTTCCAAGCACCACTTTCCAAAGTTACGTCAAGAGGATCTAAAAGATCATTATATACTGCCTTCACAAACCATCCTGTAGATGCGGGGTTGTTAGGTGAATATGGGATCCTCTTTACAGTAGGTACGAGGGTAGGTCTGGCTGGGTTGCCGCCAACCCTCTTCATATACGCTATTATCAAGTTACTGTGAGGTATAGCGGTCGCTCTAACCCCACCTTCAGCCATATATGTAGCATTAAAAGAGATCTGTTTGACCAGATGAGTACCTGTCTCCTTTACAACTATGAGGTCTGTTAATAGAATCGGCCTTATCCCGTAATATGAAGTATGTGGTATTTCAGAGACCTCTTCTCTGCGGCTTTTAAAATCTATAACATTTACAACAGAGGTAGATATGTAGTTAAATAGCAGTAAAAGTATGATGCTGGATAGCATTAGTGAAGATAGGCTACCCAACACCAATCACCCTCGCACCGCTAGGGGTTGCAAAAAGCATAGCCGAAGGATAGTTAACATCTAAAGTGCTGCGTGAAGGGAGGTTAGCGATGACAACCATAGCCTCGCCTGGATCAAGATGCCCGCTTGATGTAGTTACATCGAATGGGTTAATACCTTCACCTTGCGTGTTCCCAGTATATACACTATCAACATACCAGTAGCCTTCTGTCCCTTGATAGTTATAGGGTAACCAATAGGAGGAGTATCCACCTAACTCTAGATCATAAAAGGTAACGATCACATCACAGTGCGCAAAGGTATTGACGGGTAGCGGTATTAAACCGATGTTTGTGATGCGTGCGGAGATTGTTTGTGAACTCTTTTCAACAATGGAGAGCGTGTATGCTTCTTTTGCCCTCCTCTCTTCCATCTTGATACGTTGGATAACACTTTCAGCTTCTGATGTGGTGGTAAAGTGTTCTCCTTCTAAGATCGCTAGGTTGGCCCAGAGCAGAATGAACGATATTAGAACGGCCGCGACAAGCAGCGCGAACCCAGACATATGGCGCGCCTCCTAGATTGTGAAGGTGTATTCGCTGTATACACCATTATAGGTGACGTATCTAACGTAGTAGTCTCCAGGAGATAGTGTTGAGTCGGTGTTTACGGTTACTTCGATGGTCTCGGCAGGATCCCAAACACCGTCACCATCTCTATCATTTACTAAATTGTAGATCCAAGTCGGTGGGGTTGAGTTATAAGGGATTCTTTTGAAGGAGCCGCGTGGTCCAAAGAATAAGTCCGCTTTCTTTCCTATAAGAGTTGGGTGGATAGGTTCGACACCTATGTTCTTAATCCAAAGTTTGACCGCTGTATTGTTGTATTGTGCGCAGAAGATTATATCCACGCGTGTGCCGAGTTTTATCTTAAGATCGGTAGTCTTCTCTCTTTCTATATCGACAACTCGCTGTAGGCTCCCGAATATCGAGGCTGAGAAGATGGATACCGCTATGACGACCGCGATTGTTATGTAAACTTCAGATACTACCGTGCTTGAAGCCAACTCTGCAGATCACCTGTTGGTTACCTAGCGTTACTAGATTTTCGAAGCCTATTCAGCAAGATTAAGAGTAGGGGCAATACTGGGTCGTTGGATTGGTTGGAGAGTTTATAGAGGATGTAGAGGGTGAGAAGATGCTCCTCTAACCCTACACCATCTAAAGCCCCCTTCTTGCTAAACGTGAGCTTATCTACAGCTTCCTCGATAGTTTTAGCGAGTTCTCTGCTTATCCAGCCGTCCTTCACGTATTCGGCAAGAACCCTCATCAACTCATCTCTATCAAAGACTTCAAGCAGCAAGTTTGAGACTACAAGTATGTTAAACTGACGTTGCCACTCCTCAGGATTAATCTTAAAGCCATCGCTGCCATCTAAGTTTTTATTAATACCTTCCTTTCCAGCAGCCGTTTCTAGGTCTTGCTCTTTACTGCCATCTATGTTGGCTGCGTGTTTTGCTGTTTCTTCTAATTTGTTGCTACTTCCCCCGCCTCTTTTATCGTCCTTTGGACTTATTGCTTCGATCATTTTTGATATGTAGTTGAAGGGGTTTTCGAGCTCCGCTATTGTGCTTCTTAGATCTGTTAGTGTTGTGTAAAGGGGTTCTCTTATCTCTTGAATTTCTTTTTCAATAGCCTTTACTCTCTTTTCTAACTCAGCTAGCTCGAGGCTGCTCATAGCAGAGGCTCACACCCACTTTCGCTTCTCTTTTCTACCAGCTTACTGAGTAGCGATGTAACCTCAGTCCTAGCTACATTTAACCCGAGTGAGGCTAAGCCCAGTGTATCTGAATTTGGGAGGATTAAGCAGAGGTATGTGGTTGGGGAGCTTAGGACTCGCCCAACAGCTATGCCGGCTTGCTGAGTTGCGATGAGAACATAGTCTAAACATCCTACACCATTACTTTCGAATAAGCTATCTATTGATATGATCAGCTGGGTAACTTTAGATAGAAGAGCTGCATTAGAGCGATGACCGATTCCAAAGAGCAACCCTTTTCTGTCGTAAAGGGCGCAAGCGTTGGCGCCTAACTCCGTTTTAAGTGTGGTTAGGATGCTTCTAAGTCCGTCTATCAGAGCCTGTTGCTTCAATTCTCTTCACCTCTTTAATCATAAATTCGCAAACACTACTTCCTTTAGTTACACACTGGCTCTCTTCGACTTCAACATCAAACCCCTTGACGTACTTTAAATACCTCTGAAATACTCCGCGGACAAAGTAGCAGCCTATAGAGCCGCCTTCAGCTAGCGGCAGAGTTTTCATGGAGATTGTGAGGCTGCTTATACATCTGCTATCCTCTATCTTAACCCTACCAAGATTGTTTTCGGCGAAGAAAACCGCTATAGCCTCTTTTAACTCCGAAGCCTCACCATTATGTTTTTCGAGCAGAGTATCTACTAATCTTGCACCTAGATGATAAAAGAGGACGGCTGCACCAATAGGTCCTAGTATGTTTGGCAGGATGGTCTGCAGTGTTTCGATTAGGTTGTTGCTCGGATCCTTATCTTTCTCTTGTCTGGCATAATGTGGCTCGGGCCCTTCTCCCATGATATTTGCATCTTGCCCAAGCATATCTACCCCGCCTTTATTATAGAAGTCGCATCTATATAAGTTTTAAATCCGACATAAAACTTATTTATATGCTACACTGATATTCCACTGACCAATATGACGTGGGGGAAGAGTAAACAGAGTTTGCGCACCCAAAGAAGGGGGCTCACAGGGCTAGAAACAGCGATAATCCTCATAGCATTCGTCATCGTCGCATCAGCCTTCGCCTTCACGGTCCTAAACGTAGGTTTCCAATCCACGCAGAAGAGCCAAGAGGTCATCGCAGCAGGTATGGAAGAAGCGTCCTCGGTTATGGAGATAGATGGTGCTGTAATAGCTAAAAGTGACGGAAACGCGTTAAAGAATGTGACCTTCGTCGTAAAGCTCTCAGCAGGGAAATCTCCAGTCGACCTTAGCGTAGGTAAGCTTGCAATAACCTGGACCAGCAAAAACATGCACGAGGACAACATCTACGACGGGACAAAAGCAAACGTAACCTCTCTATTTCCAGACGATACCG
>CAYQXI010000029.1:0-9520 GCA_964421575.1 uncultured Nitrosopumilales archaeon | reverse complement strand
GGTTGAGGGTTTAATGGTCTCTCCGGTTTTGTTTCAATTGTAGTTACTGCTTTCTGCGTTTCATCTTTTTCCACGATTTTCGGCTCCGCGCTCTTAACTTCTTGTGTTGGTCGAAGTTCCGTCGATTCTGCTGTCTTCTGTTCTGTTTGCTCAGCATCAACTTCTGCTACTTGCTGCGGTGTCTGCTCAAGCTGCTTTACCACTAACTCGCCTACGCTATTTGCTTGTATTACAGTCTGCTGCTTTAATATTTCCATCAGGGTCTTCATTATGAAGTAAGATGGTGAAGCTGCCAGCAGATATATGAATAATGTGAAGAGATCGAAGCGGGGAGTAAGTACCTCTAGTGTTGTTAATGTGAGTAGTAGGGCTGAGCCTAGTGATAGGACTACACTTAAGGTTAGTAATGCGGCTGTTAAGGGAGCCCTCAAGGTATCACCACACCCACATTAGACTCAAAACCCGCAAAGAAGCTGAGCACGTTGATGGCGAATGTCTGGCAGATTACTACACCCAACCCTGAGACGAGTAGGAATAGACCTAAGTTGTAGTATAGGTTAAAAAGAGTGCTGCCGTCTGTAAAGTAGATCGCTGCGGAGCTTATTACCGCTAAAGCAAATAACAATGTGAAGTTAAAGAGGATAAGTAAATGCATGTCTACGGGGCTAACAAAGCGAACTGGTACTGTAGTTGACATTGAAGCGAATCGGTTAAGTATCTCAATAAGAACAGTAGTCAAGGTTAGGATGGCTACAAGAGTGCCTTGAATCGGGAAGACGAGACCTTTCAAATAATTTGCTGCTTGCTCACGTCTAGCTTTTCGGACGAGCTCCTCGTTAACCCAATCCGCTATCGTTAAACACACCTCATTCGTCTTCCCACCTATTTTTGTTGAAACTAGGAGTATCTGCGTAAAGTCTGATATGAGCCTACTACCTGTCTCAGCCGCAAAGTTTAGCCAGCAGATGTGGCTATCCAGCCCTAAAGTTAGCCTCGAGAGAAGCTTCTTTATATGCGTAGTCATTTTACCGAATTCGCTTTGGGCTATAAGCTTAATCCCTTGGGTTAGCGTGCCAGCTGCCGCTGCTGCCTCACCTAAGACTTTTATGAAGAGCATAAATTGGCTCTCAAGGTTTCTTATCTGCTTAACTTCTCTTAGACCAAGTCTGCCTAGCACGAATAGGGCTACGCCGCTTAAAGCCATTAGAGACCAACCATAGAAGCTAAGACCGAGCTGATGTAGGATGTAGAAGCAGAGTGGTGTCAGAAATAGTAGAGTTATGTAGAGTATCTTGCCAGATTTCAAGAGGATGGTTAACTTTCGTGGTCTTGATTCTAGATCAGTCACCACCTCATACCGTGGGCTGACTTTAGCTATAAGAAAGGTGAGAGCAGCCGCTGCTGAAGGCACTCCGATTAGGGTCAGCTGGAGGCTCTGAGTAGCAGAAGCCGAGCCAAGTAGCGTAGATACTGAGATCATAGAGACTGAGATGACCGTACCTGCTGTTATGAGTGCAGAATATGCTTCACCCATCCATCTCAATCTATCTATAAGGTTCAGATGCTCTCTTTGGCTTGTAATGATGAACTTGGTGTGTTCTATCTTCATAAAATCCCTAAAGTACGCGCCAACACTAAGAGCTTGAGAGAGCCTGAGTAGGAAAGCGCTGACTCTACGGTCATCAGATAGTTTTGCAGCCAAGTTTAACGCGTATTCCTGTTTATAATTCCATTTATTGATCATTAAGTCAAGCTTTTTAAAGAGATGCTGGAACCCGGCTAAAGGTGTTATAGGCGAACCTCTTATGATATCAATGATGTAATGTAGTGCTTGATTGGAAGAGGCCGCCAAATATAGTAGCAAAATCAAGAATGGGAACTCGGCTCTCTCTTTCTTACTCTGCTTCCCCTCGGTTGACCCAACCCGGATTACCTTACTTACCGCTTTACTCTTCACCGTGCCTTCACCACTTCGAGAAGCTTTCCCTTTCGCATCAATTCGAGCGCCCGCTCGATCCCAAGTGCCTTTATCGTCTTCAAAGTGAACCATAAATCAAAGTAGTCTGTAACACCCGCCTCAGCGAGTAGCTTAAGTAGCTCAGCCCTCATACGGAGGTGGTTATAGATCCCCCTTACTTCGCGTTTGGAGTAGCCGTAGAAGACCGCCAACTTATTTTCGAGGAGGTAGCTTGTGCCTTCGCCTCTAAACAAAAATGTATCTGTCAGAGGGTCCCAGGTGAAGATTTCGATGTAGTTAAATCGGTCTTCGACGGAATCGTAGCCTAGTATCTCGTTTATACTTAGTACTCTACGCTCGATCTTCCCCGTCTTCGGCACCTTTACCGCGCTTTGTATAATGACCGCACCTATATTATCTATGTAGGTCTTCGGAACCTCTATAGGCGAGCCTGTGAGCCTTTGGATAAGTTTCTGCACCGTAGAGGCGTGGAAAGTGGCTATAACTGGGTGGCCTGTCTGCATGGCTTGGAAAGCTACATTACCCTCACGCCCACGAATCTCCCCAACTATAATGTAGTTTGGCCTTTGTCTTAATGCGGCTTTCAGAAGAGTAAAGAGGTCGATTTTACCTTCCTCACCCTCACCCTCCTTGGTCACCTCTCTTATCCAGTTTTCGTGAGGCACGGTCACCTCAGGGGTATCCTCAACACTAACGATCTTAGCTGTAGGGTTTATGAAAGCGCAGAGCGCATTCAGAGTCGTTGTCTTCCCAGACGCAGTCTCACCACAAACCCACACACTTATACCGAACTCTAACAGCATCCAAAGATAGGCTGCTGGCAGATACCCTATCGTATTCCAGAGGCAGAGCTGGGTTATGCTGATCGGTATCTTAGAGAACTTTCTGATAGTGAAATTCGTTCCACGTATACTGACATCGCTTCCGTAAACTATGTTTATTCTTGAACCATCAGGAAGTGTACCGTCCACTATTGGGTTCCTGTAGGTTAAAGGTCTCCCTATACGCTCAGCCAACCGTTTAACATACTCATCAACCTGCTCTTGGTCATCGAAACGTAAGCTGCTTATGCAGCTGCCGAAAACTTTGTGCTCGACAAAGACGGGACCAACACCGTTGAAAGAAATATCTTCTATATATGGGTCTTTTATCATAGGTTCGAGTGGACCTACACCTATCTTGTCCCTTATCAGGAGGTACTCAAGCAGCTCCTTCGTTTTTTCATTTACTAAAATTGCCGGGTTTTTTCCCTTACTGATGCGATAAGCAACATCGTTTAAAGAGTTGTCTACTTTTAGAGTATTATCGATAAGCTTCTTTAACGCTGCTTTCTTCTCCTCTATATTCCTGTAGATATGCTCTTCATCCAGCTTATATGCGAAGATGTTTTCTAGCGTGTTCATAATTTGCGTTAAATCTTGACCAGTAGTCGGCTCGATGATGATATACCTAGCCCGCTCCATGCTTTTTTGCCTAAAGATATGTATGAAGACCTCTTCGGAGACAGGGTACATGAGATTAACTTCGTCTTTGTTGAGTTTTTTATCTAAGGTGAGGAACCACGCTGGTGTGCTGATATTATCTTCGCTAAGCTTGTTAAGATATTGATTTAAATACGGTCTTCTTGCTAAAACCTCTTGAAGATCTGTTGGAAGCGTGTTTTCATGCTCTCCCTTCCCCTCGCTCATATACTACGCCCTCGTCTGTGAATATGGAATAACCTTTACTCCAAACGCCGGATCTACCTCAAACGCTACAACTACGGAGCCTGCCCCGGTGGTTACGCCTCTGAGCTTAGAAGCGTAAAGTATTCTAACAATCCTGTCTCCGACGGTCTTAATTTCAAGCGTAAGATGAGCATCACATATAGATCTAACCCTAATTAAAAGGTCTTGAGGAAACGCATAGGGGTGAACTGTCAGAACCACCGTTTTATGTTGCTTATCACAAATATTGCGTAGGCTTGAGAAGAATGTTAGAACACCTTCTTCATCGGCATAGGTTATCATATAGGTTAAGGAATCGATTATGACAACATCGGCCACACACTTTTCGGTCAGATACTTTATGATTATCTCGAGGAGGCGGTTCGCTTTCTCCTTCTGCCACTCGATGTTTTCAACGTGTAGCGTGTAAACCCTCAGCTGCTTCGTGAGGAAATAAGGTCTAACATCAAAAGATAGACTTAGCATCTGCGAGATAAGGCTCTTGACGGTATTCTCGGTCGTCATATAAGTGACCTTTAAGCCGCTTCGTAGCGCACCATATGTGAGCTGCTGAGCAAACACACTTTTCCCAGTATCATTCGCTCCCTCGATCAGCATCAAGGTAGGAACAGGAATATCCCCTAGCTTCTGCTGAAGCTCATTATTATGCCAGCTGATAATCTTAGGTTGAGGTAAGATAGCTTCCTTACTTAACCACCATCACCCCACACGCACCTGTAGGCAGATCCAGTAGGATGTAAAAGTACCCAAACCCCATGGTTGGATCGAAATAAGGTGAGTCGTCTCGGTCAAACTCAACAACTAAGGATAGAGTTTCTCCACTGTTCCAAGCACCACGTTCCAATGATATATCAATAGGGTCTATGGAATCGTCATAAACTGACTTTACAAGCCATCTCGTAGATGAGGAGTAATAGAAGTAGGGGACCCTCTTTACAGTGGGTGTGAAGCGGGGGTTATTTGGTGTGCCACCCACTATCTTAACATAAGCTAATATTAGGTTGTTGTGGATTAGATCTGACGCTCTAACTCCGCCTACACCCTCATACGTAGCATTAAAAGAAACTTTGAGTAGAGTACCGTTGTATTGCTCAAGCGTGAAGTCGGCTAAGCGAATCAAATTCATCTTATAATATGGAGCAGAAGATATCTCAGACACTTGTAAACCTCGGCTTACTTTAAAATCGACAGAAGTTATAGAGTTAGCTATGTAGTTAAACAGCAGCAAAAACATGGCACAAAAGAGCAATAGTGATGAGAAGCTACCCAACACCCATCACCTTCGCGCCGCTGGGTGTTGCAAAGAGCATAGCCGAAGAACGATTCACATCTAAAGCACTGCTTGAGGGGAGTTTGACGATAACAAGCATAGCCTCTCCTGGATCAAGGTGACCACTTGATGTGGTCAGATTGAATGGGTTGATGCCTTCACCTAAAGTTTCTCCACTATACACACCACTAATGTACCAGCAGCTTCCTGTTTTTTGAGGGTTATAGGGTAACCAGTAGGAGGAGTATCCGCCTACCTTTAGATCATAAAAAGTAACGATTACGTCACATTGTGTAAATGTGTTGACAGGTAGCGGTATTAAACCGATGTTTGTGATGCGTGCGGTGATTGTTTGCGAACTCTTTTCAACTATGGAGAGCGCATATGCCTCTTTCGCCTTCCTCTCCTCCATCTTAATACACTTAATGATACTTTCAGCTTCTATTGCGCAGTTATAGTAGTCTCCTTCTAAAACTATTATGTTAGCCCAAAACAGAATGAATGATGTTAAAGCGATCGCGATTAGAGCCGCGAACCCAGACACGTGACCACCTCCTAAATAGTGAAGGTGTACTCGCTGTATACACCGTTATAGGTGACGTATCTAAGGTAGTAGTCTCCAGGCGATAGCGTTGAATCGCTGTTCACGGTTACTTCGATGGTCTCAGAGGGGTCCCAAACACCATCACCATCTCTATCACTCACTAAATCGTAGATCCAAGTTGGTGGGGTTGAGTTATATGGGATTCTCTCGAAGAGACCGCGTGGCCCGAAGAACAAGTCAGCTTTATTCCCTATGAGAGTTGGGTGAATAGATTCGACACCTATGTTCTTAATCCAAAGCTTAACTGCTGTGTCGTTGTATTGGGCGGCGAAGATTATATCGACGCGTGTACCAAGTTTTATCTTAAGATCACTCGTCTTCTCTCTTTCTATATCGACTACACGCTGTAAGCTTCCAAGTACGGAAGCGGAAAAGATGGAGATCGCTATGACTACCGCAAGTGTTATGTAGACTTCAGATACTACAGTGCTTGAAGCCAACTCTTCTGACCACCTATGTTACTTAACGTTACTACACTTCCGAAGCCTATTTAGTAGGATCAAGAGGAGAGGTAATACCGGATCATTAGGTTGATTAGAGAGCTTATAGAGGATATAGAGGGTAAGAAGATGCTCCTCTAACCCGACACCATCTAAAGCTCCCTTCCTGTTAATTGTAAGCTTATCCACTGCATCTTCAATAGTTTTAGCCAGTTCTCTGCTTATCCAACCGTCTTTTACATATTCAGCAAGAACCCTCATCAACTCTTCTCTATTAAAAACTTCAAGCAGCAGGTTTGAAACCACAAGTATGTTAAACTGATGCTGCCACTCCTCAGCATTGATCTTAAAGCCGTTGTCGCCTCCAAACTTTTTATTAGTGCCTTCCTTCGCTATAGCATTACCTGCTTCTCGATCTTCATTGCCATCTATGTTAGCCGCCTCTTTAGCCGATTCTTGTTCTACCGTTTTGTTAACGCCTTCCTCGGGTTTTTTATCAGCTTTTGGAGTTAGGGCTTCGATCATTTTGGATATGTAGTTGAAGGGGTTTTCGAGTTCTGCTATGGTGCTTCTTAGGTCTGTTAGGGTTGTGTAGAGGGGTTCTCGTATCTCTTGGATCTCTTTTTCAATGGCCTTTACTCTCTTTTCTAGCTCAGATAACTCGCTGCTCATAGCAGAGGTTCACACCCACCTTCGCTTCTCTTTTCTACAAGCTTACTAAGTAGTGATGTAACTTCGGCTCTAGCCACATTCAACCCGAGCGACGCCAAGCCGAGCGCATCTGAATTTGGGAGGATTAAGCAGAGGTATGTGGTTGGTGTGCTTAAGACACGCCCAACCGCTATACCAGCTTGCTGAGTTGCTATGAGAACATAGTCTAAGCATCCAACATCATTATTTTCAAATAGGTTATCTATGGATACGATCAGCTGGGTAACTTTAGATAGGAGGGCGGCATTGGTGCGATGACCGATTCCGAAGAGCAACCCCTTCTTATCATAAAGTGCACAAGCGTTAGCACCTAACTCAGTCTTAAGCGTAGTGAGTATACTTCTAAGTCCGTCTATAAGAGCTTGCTGCTTCAAACCTTCTCTACCTCTTTAGCCTTGAACACGCAAACGCTACTCCCCTTGCTCACACAGCGACTCTCCTCGACTTCAACGTCAAACCCTTTGACGTGTCTCAGATACCTCTGAAATACTCCGCGAACAAGGTAGCAGCCTATGGAGCCGCCTTCAGATAGCGGCAGAGGTTTCGTGGAGATTGTGAGGCTGCTTCTACATATGCTGTCTTCTATCTCAACTCTACCAAGATGATGCTCGGCGAAGAAATCTACTATCGCTTCTTTTAATTCTAAAACATTACCACCGTGTTTCTCAAATAAAGTATCTACTAATCTTGCGCCTATATGATAAAAGAGGACGGCAGCACCAATAGGTCCTAGTAGGTTTGGTAGGATGGTCTGTAATGTGTCGACTAGGCTACTGCTCGACTCTATATCTTTCTCTTTTGTAGTGTAGAGTGGTTCGGGGCTTTCTCCTACGATATAAGCAATCACCCCGAGCATATCTACCCCGCTTTTATTATAGAAATCGCATCTATATAAGTTTTAAATCCGACATAAAACTTATCTATATGCTACACAAATATTCTACCGACCGATATGCTGCGGGAAAAGATTAGACAGAGTTTGCGCACCCAAAGAAGAGGGCTAACAGGGTTAGAGACAGCGATAATCCTAATAGCATTCGTCATCGTCGCTGCAGCCTTCGCGTTTACGGTGCTGAACGTAGGCTACCAATCCATACAGAAGAGCCAGGAGGTCATCGCGGCAGGCTTAGAGGAAGCGTCCTCAGTTATGGAGATAGATGGCGCAGTAATAGCTAAAAGCGACGGAAACACATTACAGAACGTGAGCTTCATCATAAAGCTCTCAGCAGGGAAATCGCCGATCGACCTCAGCGAAGGTAAGCTTGCAATAACTTGGACCAGCAAAAACATGCACTTGGATAACATCTACAACGGGACTATAGCAAACGTGACCGCGGTATTCGGAGATGATACTGACATGTACCTCAGATATGGAGACAAATATAAGGTTACTATAGATGTCGCGGCATTGGGAGATGAGCTCGGTGCGAATGATGAGTTCAAGATCGAGCTGAAGCCTCCTAAAGGTGCGGTGCTCACCCTAGCCAGACGGCTACCTCCAGCCTTGGATCCGGTGATGTTCCTAGGGTAAAGGGGTGTCCAGTAAGAGGAGGAGGAAGGTTGCAGTGGGTTGACGTGCTGGCTCAAGCGGCTTCGGCCATCCTAGCCTTACTCCTCCTCACATCCTTTTTTTTCTTAGGTAGGCTTTTCAGAGGCTCTGCGTTTAGCCGAGGTTTGAACCTATTTTACGTAGGCGCCTTCTTACTCTTGATTCGTCCGAGTGTCTTAATCCTGTTAACCTTATTCGATTTTGCTTGGCTCTTCGGTTGGATGGATGTGGCTACTACTGCTGTTTTTGCTGCTGGGCTTCTGCTGATCAAGGGTCCGCTTGAGCGTCTTGTGGAGAAAGCGTTGGATCAGAGTGTTATCCGTCAACTTAATTTAGAGGAAGATTCTTCTATGTGATGATGGTAGGTCCGAACCACTACATCTTTGTGGTGAAAGATCATAGATGCGGTGATGAGGTGGTTGATGCTTTCACAATCTTTGAGGATAGGGTGAAGAAGAGGGTCTGGGGGTTGAGTAGGTTCGCAGCGCACAGAAGAAGGATCTCTAGGGGTGATAGAGTAGTCTTTTATGTGAGTAGTAGGAGTAGGAATATGCTTTCTCTTCTAGTTGGGTGTGGGGTCATAGATTCACAGCCCTATCTTGTATCTGATGTGGAGAGGAGGCTGTGTATAGCCTTTCCTGAGAAGTACACGCACGTGGTGGACTTGGCTGATGTTGAGATATGGCCCAAACCTTTACCGTTTAGGAGCGTGTGTGGTAGCCTATCTTTTGTTAGGAATAAGCAGAGCCCCTACGTCTATCTGCAGGGTGGTATAGTGAGGATATGTGAGGAGGATTATCTAACCATCTGTAATACCGCAAAATTATTTATGTCTTCTAACAGTACCTAGAAGGTGGTATGGCTGAGCAGAGTGGCTGGGTCTACGACCCCGTATACTTTGATGCTACTGTGAGGAGGAGCGGCAACAGCCTGGTGATCACGATCCCACCTGAGCTGGCCCGTAGGATGCTCATCTCAGAAGACCAGCCAG
This sequence comes from uncultured Nitrosopumilales archaeon, assembly GCA_964421575.1. Lineage (GTDB taxonomy): Archaea > Thermoproteota > Nitrososphaeria > Nitrososphaerales > JAAOZN01 > JAAOZN01. The sequence goes on along the minus strand of CAYQXI010000029.1, from coordinate 250 downwards.
TTAGAGTAGTGGGTGCTGTTAGGAGCGGTATATTGCTCGAGGGCGCGCTCCTGGTCCACCTGGGTTTCTTTAGCTGCACCGAGAAGGTCCAGGTTGTTAGATGCTTGCTGACTCACCCGTCTGCTAGAGATGAGAGGCTGCCTTTTGTTGAGGAGTTGGCGCAGCGCTACTCAGCAACAGATGTAGTGGTGAAGAGGGTTAAAGAGGGTTGGGAGGTGAAGATCTACCTAGGGTCCATATTGAGGAGTGG
>CAYQXI010000028.1:0-5402 GCA_964421575.1 uncultured Nitrosopumilales archaeon | reverse complement strand
TAACACGCCCCCGCGTGCAAACGGAGACCCCCGGGGGAATATAAAAACCCAAGTGAAGTGTGTGATCAACTTAGGATTTTAAGCCCCGCTTTATCGTAGATCTCTTTGAGCCTATCTGGGCTGTAGTCCGTGTAGTATCTTGCTAACACGCTTTTAGGTGTTCTGCCGCAGAACGCATCTATGAACCTATCTGCTACACCAAGCCTAGCCATTTCGTTGCAGAACCATTCTCTTAGGGTCTGTGGTGTGATCTTAACGCCTATGGCTTCACTTACCTTCCTAAACACCTTGCTTATGCGGTGCCTATCGAATCGGAATAGTCGCTCCCCACTGTATCCGCTTAAATAGCGGCGTAGAGCCTCAGCTGCCTCCTCGTTTATGCACGCAACCCAGCTCCTCTTACTTACCCCTTGGTGCGGCTTAGGTAGAATCAGCCTACGCTCAAGATCCACGTCTCCCCTCGTTAGAGATAGAACCTCACCTAACCTCAAACCACTCGAAGCCAACACCAGGAATAGAGCCCTAAACCTCCCCTCTGGAAGCCCATAGTAGAACCTCTTTAACTCCTCCCTACTTGGCAGAATCTTAGGCTTAAAGTAGCCCTTCGGAATCTTGAACCCCCTAACCCAACCGTAGCCTAGGTAGCTGCCTAGAAGCCTCCTAAGAGTCTTAACCTTGTTAGCGTAGGTGTATATGTTGCCGTCTACACGGGTCTTAAGATACGCTCTCACATCATCCGCAGAGATCTGATCTAGCGGCTTATTCACAAAACGCAAAAACTCTCGGGCGTTGCTGACGTGGTTCTTCACGCTCCTAGGTTGAAGCCTAAGGTCAACCCTAAGAAACTCAGCAAACCCCTCTAGAAGACGGTCTTCAGAGTAACCTGCGGAGCTGGGGGTCAGGGGTTCAAGTCCCCTCGGTCCCGCCACATTTAGCGTTCAAATCAGACTTTTCCTCTACCAGTCAACTCATTTTTGGTTTTTTACGTTCAAAGTATGATGAAGATACGTGGATTTGCGTTATCAAAACAAGCCTCTATACGCCTTTTAGGGAAAATCGCAGCCTAAGCTAGGAGCTTGATGAAGTCTTCGTAAATAGTTCTTTTTCTAACAGCATCCGCTCGCAAACTGCTTCCGAGCTGCAAGCAGCATCACACTAAGCAAATAGGTTCTTTAACTCCAAACGATGTTCCCGACTATGTAGGCTGTGATCGTGGCTAGGGTGATGGTCGTCAGTATATACACTACCGCCTTCTTGATACCAAAGACCCTCGTTATAGCTATCATGTTAGGCGCGCTAAGTCCTGGGCCTGCTAGCAGTAAGCCTAGGGCTGGTGCTGGTCCCATGCCTAGGGTTATCAACGCGTGGACAAATGGTGCTTCGGTGAGCGTAGCGAAGTATGTTACTGCGCCTATAAGTATCGCTATGAACGTCGAGGGGAGGCTGTTCCCGCCGAGCCACGCGTGGACCCACTCTTCAGGTAGCAAGGCTCTGATTATGCCGACTACGAAAACTCCGATCAGCATTAGCGGAAATATCAGCCTGACGAACCACAGAGTCTCACGGAGCCACTCCTTGATTACTATGCTGTCAAAGGCCAGCCAAGCGTATAGAGAGGTCACTGACATAGGTATTAGGAACAGCACCACTTTCTCTGGGAAGTAAGGCCTACCCGCCCCCAGGTAGTTCGGTATTAGTATGGTCGCTATGAGTAGTATCAGTAGTATAAGCCCCTTTAGCCCGATGATAGGCGTCCACGCTTCGTCAGCTCCGCCGCTCGAAAACTTGGCGAGCTCTGCAGACCTCTCTGCCTCCTCACGTCTGAAGACCGTCGTCATAACCAAGCCGATTATAACAGCCGTAGATAGTGCGATGACTATCCTTGCTATGGCCATCTCCATGCCGAGTATGGCTCCTGTGTAAATTAGGGCTAGTAGGCTTGATGCTGGAGCTGTCCATAGGATTATAAAAGCCGGACCTATGCTGCTTCCCCTGTGGTACAACCCGGCTGCGATCGGTATTACTGTGCAAGAACAGACCGCCAGCCCCATGCTGCTCACGGCAGCCAAGGGGAATGAGATCGACTTCTTACCCGCCGAACCTAGGTACTTGAGTATGGCTTCACGGGAGAGGAAGACCGTTATAGCCCCGGCTAACAGGAAAGCTGGGATGAGGCAAGTTAAGACGTGGTAGGTTACGTAGTCTTCGAGTGCGTACAACCCTCCTATTATCGCATTTATTACCACGTCGTAGTCCAATCTTACCGCCCTTAACCGCCTACCGTAGTATTCCAAGGTGCTTGGAGGTGCTGCCTGAGCCTCTCTTTAGGGCTGAAATTAAACCGCAGAAATATCTTAACTTCGCGCTCCGTTGGAACATCTTTGCTCATATTTACACTACCATTTTATTAACTTATATTTAAATATGTGGATGTATTAACTTCAGAAAGTGCCTTTTTATCAGCATCTTCTAATTCGTGAGAAGTATAATCAACACAGAGGTCGTCGTCAAGGTATTTAAGAAAAAATCCTTCTTCCACCAAGTTTATGGCGATTGAGAAGGTGCAGAGAAATTTGCAGAAGAGCACTGTGATGGTCAAGGCGGTAAACGTCTATGTGTAAAAAGAAGCGGATGAGTTAGCGTGCTTGAGAGCGGAAATAGTGAGGAGCTAAGAGTTTAGTCAACGATAAGAATATTAAATAGAGGAAGAGATAGAGTCAAAGGTTCTAACTACTTAGATCGTTTTGAGCTTGGGTTTCAGGGGGTGATGGAGAGATGAGTGAGGAGGAGAAGCCGGCATCGAACAACATCATCTTTATAGGCCAGAAGCCTTTAATGGTCTATGTCGCCTCTGCCTTCAGCAACCTCCTCCGCAGAGGTGAAGTGGTGGTAAAGGCGCGTGGAAAGTATGTGTCGAAGGCTGTTGATGTAGCGGTTATTGTTACGAAGAGGTTCGGCTTCGACAACTACGAGGTCAAGAGCATCAAGACGGATACAGAGCAGGTGGGCTCAGGCGAGCAGACCAGATACGTCTCAGCAATCGAAATTAAGCTAGGGAAGAAGAGCTGACAGCGGGTTCGGAGAGCGTGCTGCGAACCGATGAGATACTTTGCATACGGTTCAAACATGGATGGTGATAGGCTAAGGGCGAGAGGGGTTAGCTTCTCTAGAAGACAGAGTGCTGTGCTGGAAAGGGTATAGGCTGGTGTTTAACAAACGCTCCTCTAGGAATCCCAGAGAAGGTTATGCGAACATTGTGGAAGACGAAGGCGGTGTAGTCAAGGGCATCGTCTACGAAATCGCGGATGAAGATATAGAGAAGTTAGATAGGTATGAAGGCTATCCACAACACTACAGTAGACAGAAGGTGAAGATAAGGCTCCAGAGTGGCGATGTGGTGGAGGCTACTGTGTATATCGCTAGGCAGCAGATGACCGCCGAAGGGTTAAAGCCAAGCAGAGAATACCTTAACCGCCTCCTAAAGGGCTGTGACCTTCTATCAAAAAATATTGTAAGCTACGGAATACTCAAACACTAGATTAAGTAGCATTACAAGTATAGATTAAATATTGTGCTGCCGGGGTCTATGGGGAGGATGATGGTAGAAGGTATGCCCACATCTAACGACCTACTGTTTTTAGCTGAAGTTGTGGCTGCAGTCATCGTCTCAGCAATCCCGCTAGTCATTGTATACTACGTTTACAAGCGCATCGCTACTCTAGCGGCGAGAACAAAATCTAAGCTAGATGATTATCTGGTCGCTGTTTCAAAGTGGCCCCTCTTAATCACCATCTTCCTACTCAGTGTTTCCTCGCTCCTCAACTACTTTTCCGATAAGATGCGTCTGCACCTACCCGAATACCTCTCTACTGGTGCGGATTATCTTCTGCAGGCTGCGATCGTCTTATCAATAACCTCTGTAATAGTAGTCATCATACAGTCTGCGATCACCAGATTTGGTCGGAGGGTTGCGGCTGGTGAAGCGGATAAGGAAACCGCCCTCGTAGGTTTACAGAAGATAATAACCTACGTAATATGGATCTTAGCGATACTGATAGCCCTCTCAATTATCTTCCCACCAAGCCTACCAGCCCTCCTCAGTCTAGTATCGGGCATTGGGTTCGCAGCGATAGTGGTTGGTTTAGCTGCGCAGAAGGTTGTTGGGAACTGGCTTTCAGGTCTATTAATCTACTTCGTAAGACCGTTTAGGCTTGGAGACGCTCTACTATTCAGAGGAGACTATGGTGTGGTTGAGGAGATAAAGATCACTCACACAATAATAAGGACTTGGGATAACAGGAGACTTGTCGTACCTAACTCGGTCTTCGACAGCGAGGTCCTCATCAACTACCATCTCAAGGATCCGAGGATGATAGGCATGGTCTTCGTCGACATAACGTACGAATCTAACTACGACTTGGCAAAGAACCTTATGATCAAGATCGCCTCAGAGCACCCTAACGTTCTTCCCGATATGCCGCCTCAAGTTCATCTTCTTGAGTTTGGTGAAAACGGCTTAAGGCTTAGGCTGATATTTATGTGCAAGGATCAACCCACGGCTTTTGTAACCGCGGCTGAGCTCAGAGAGCTTATCAAGAAAGCATTTGAGGAAAACGGGATAGAGATTCCCTATCCTCGAAGATATATCATAACAGAACGCTCTAAGACCAGACCAGTAGTTGAGCAAGAAGAGGGCAAAGAATCTTGAACCAGACCCCCCTAAACCTACACAATTAAACTTATCACCGACCACCAACGGTAAGTATGATGTTGAGTGAAGATATCGTTGACAAGTTACTGAACTGCCATAGGAAAGTGAGGTGTGTAATGCTCATAGGCGAAGATGGGAAAGTAATAAAGTACGCCTGCAAACCAAATATAGAGATAATTCTAACAAAAGAGGAGCTTCAAAGATACGCGAAGCAAATCGCTGCGAGAAAGAAAGAGCGGGAAAGCTGGAATGAAAAGATGGGTGCGGTTGAATGCATACTCACTGTAAGAGAGAAGTTATGTATACTCGTCTTCTACTGGGTGAACAAGATCATCTTACTTAGCATAGAGAGACTAGCACCACTCGCAGCAGTCGAAAAGGCTATAGAAGTCTACACACAACATACGAAAGTAGGTTGAAGAGGCAGACACTAAGCCTTATAACCCCTTTCTAAATCATTAGATGATAGGAGGGGTGGCGGAGCGGCTACGCGTCCGCCTGCAGAGCGGATACACGTGGGTTCAAATCCCACCCCCTCCTCTCACAGCAATCCCCTTGAATACTCTTTATAGCGCTGTTCACTTTTGTTCAGCGGTTAAACCGTGCTTATCCCGCATGTGCTGCTTTAACCTAAGCTCTGCTCTATATTCGCTCCAATCATAGAATTCCTTCCCACATTCACTACACTTCT
>CAYQXI010000027.1:0-27302 GCA_964421575.1 uncultured Nitrosopumilales archaeon | reverse complement strand
CGAAGAACCTTTTAGCCTCTGGTGAGTCACTCGAAGATCTGGCATACTCAGTACAGGAGACGGGATTCGCTATGCTTTGTGAGGTAACTGAGCGTGCTCTTGCCTTTACGGAGAAGCGTGAGCTACTCGTCACCGGCGGGGGAGCTGCGAACCGAAGGGTATGTGAGATGCTTAATGCGGTTGCTTCTCGGCATAACGCAAAGTTTGGCGCTGTCTCGACAAAGTATTCTGGAGACTGTGGTGCTCAGATCGCTTGGACAGGACTCTTGGCATATTGCGCTGGAGTATCGGTTCCTATAGAGAAGAGTGTTATAAGGCAGTCTTGGAGGCTTGACTCGGTCGATACGCCTTGGAGAAGCTGATAAAGAAGGGTGCTGAAGCAGATCTCTATCTGATCGACTGGCTCAACCTACTGGCGGTGAGGAAAGTTAGGGTGCCTAAGCCCTACTTCCAACCACAGCTCGACCAAGCCATAAGATCTCATAGAACTTCGCAGGAAGCACTCTTCTTAAGGAAAGCACGTGAGTGCGGTGTTCCAACACCGTTAGTCTACTTTGTTGACCCCAAGAGGGCTGAGCTCATTATGCAGTATATTGAGGGTGAGCGGCTGAAAGAAGCTCTTCTAACTAAAGGCGATGACGAATGTGTGAAGTTATGTAGAGAAATGGGGAGGGTTGTAGCCCATCTACATAACCACGACATCATGCACAGCGACTTGACACCATCTAACTTCATCCTCTCCAAAGGTAGACTTGTTGCCCTCGACTTCGGGCTATCCTTTATTTCCAAGAAGCTAGAAGATAGGGCAGTTGATCTACACCTACTTAAAGGTGTGTTGATCAGCACCTACACAGAGAAGGCTGACGTCTATTTCAACAGCGTCCTAGAAGGGTACGCCTCTCTTCTTGGTGAGGATACCGTAAACACTCTTAAAGCGAAGATCCGAGAGATAGAGCGCAGAGGGAGGTATGCTAGGGTCGTCTAAGAAGAGCATAATCTTCGTAACCAACAACCTAAATAAAGTAAAAGAGATCGAAGCCATATTATCCAAATACGGCATCGCTGTTGAAACAGCAAGCATAAAGAAGCACGAAATCCAGAGCGAGCAACTAGAAGAGATCGCAAAGGAGAGCGCGTTAAGCGCCTACCAGATTCTTAAGAGACCCCTATTCGTAGAGGATTCAGGGCTCTTCATAAAAGCATTAAACGGCTTTCCCGGCCCCTACTCATCCTACACCTACAAGAAGATCGGGGTAGCTGGTATCCTTAAGCTTATGTCTGGTGAAAAGGATAGAAGCGCAGAATTCGTCTCACAGATCGTCTACATTGATGAAAATGGTTCGATTAAACCTTGTCGAGGCATCTGCGAGGGGGATATAGCAGAGGAGGCAAGAGGCTCTTTAGGCTTCGGCTTCGACCCAATCTTCATACCAAAAGGGCAGACAAAGACATTCGCTGAGATGAGCTTAGAAGAAAAGAACTTATTCTCACACCGTGCTAGAGCTGCTCATCTACTTGCCGAGATGCTGCTTAAGCCGGCAAACAAATAGATTCTTCTAATGGTGAACTGTAATATATACAATAGATGAGATGATAAGCTGGATCAAAAATACTGATGACATCAACATCACCGATTGAAAAATGGAAGAATCTCAGCCTACGCCAAAATATCTATCTAATATGTCACCCTGCATGAACCAATCAATCTGGGTACTTCTACCCGTCAATATATGTAAAGCCTGCTTTATTTCTTTCCCTGTCCACTTCCACCAAGGAGTTGCTTCCATAGCTTCGTCGATGTTTTTTGGAATCAAAAAGTACATTCCCCAAGACCTGTTAACGAGGTCCCCATGTTGGAGAGAAAATCTCTTGTGTATATTATCCACATAACAAAACCGGCAAGCGTAGGTGCATCCTATGGCGTAATTTATTGCCCAACCGTCAGAAAGTTCCTTACCTACGCCACCGTTCTTCAATGAAGTTAGTTTGGAACACTTTATTATAGGCGGATTAATCTTGAACTTACCATAAGAAACTTTACTCATGTCTTCGTCAAAAAGGTAAAAATCAATCTTTTTATTCTCTTTTTTAAGCCTCTCTATCTTCTTCATCCTAATGGTTTTCCAAGCCCTAATAGCAGCAAGACTTCTACCTCTCTTCGGTGGGACCTTTACACCTTCTCTCGTTGAAGTCAACTTACTGACATATCGAATAAGAAATTTCTTATCAATAAATGTTACGCAACATTTTAACCTTTAGATTCCGAATAAGATAAAATCGAACAGCAAAGTAAATTGGGAGATGTCGAAATGAGATATCAGTAAGGTTTATGTGATGGTGTTATCGGTGCTGTTAGAGAGGCTTTGGCGAGGATACATTCCCACAGGAAAGGGAAGTCGCAGTCAACTAGACCTACTTCGAAAAGGGCTCCTAGCTGGGTTACTCATAGCCCTGAAGAAGTAGAGGCTTTGATTGTTAAGCTAGCTAAGAGTGGTTTGAGACCATCTGAAATTGGTATTAGACTTAGGGATGAGTATGGTATACCTCTCGTTAAACCCATTTTAGGAAAATCCATAACTGATGTGCTGAAGGAGCATAATCTGCTAGGTGATCTACCCGAGGACTTAGAGCGTTTGCTGGCGCGGGCTAAGCGGCTTCAAGAGCATCTATCAGTCCACAGAGGCGATAGAAAGAATGTGCGTTCACTGGAGTTAATCGAAGCTAAGATACATAGGCTCGCAAAGTACTACAGGAGAATAGGGCGCCTTCCTCCAGACTGGAAGTATTCTGCTGTAGTAGCGCAGTTAGCGTGAAGAAGTTAGGTAAGAGTTGGGTAATCTAGAGGCTCTGAAAGCAAAGGCTTCTCTTATCGCTGAAAAGATTGTAGAGGCGGCTGAGGGTAAGAAGCGGATACTCATCTTAGGCCATATAGATGCGGATGGTATATCTTCCGCAAGCCTCATAGCACGCGCACTACGTTGCATAGAAGCACCCTACAACATACGCATCTTAAACGACCTCACACCAACGGTGCTAGAGGGGTTAAAGGATGAAGAGTACGACCTATACATTCTCTGCGAGTTAGGTGGAGGAATGCTTAGGCTACTAGAAAACTATCTCGGCTCAAGATGGGTTCTTATAGACCACCATCAAGTCTCAGAAGAGGAGCTTGCACACCCCTCTATCCTAAACGCTTGGTGCTACGGGTTTGATGGCGGTGTAGATGCTTGTGCCGCAACCCTAGCCTACTTTGTTTCATCGGCCATCGACCACAGCTTGAGGAGCTTTAGCTGGCTCCCTGTGGTCGCTGCCTTGGCGGATAAACAGGACCAAGGTGAGCGGCGATCTCTGGTTGGTGCCAATAAGGTCGTTTTAGAGGCGGCTAAGGAAGCTGGTCTGGTGAGTGAAAGCATAGATCTACTATTCTATGGTCGTGAAACCAGAGCTGTTCACGAAGCGCTTGCTGCCACCACAACACCCTACATCCAAGGTCTGAGTGGTAATCGTGAAGCCTGCTTTAACGCGTTAACTGCTGCTGGCATCAATCTGAGGAGTGGTGATCACTGGCGTACCTTATCAGAGCTTACGAAGGAGGAGAAGCAGAAGATTGTAGAGATTCTACTCCCTTATATCGGCGGTAGAGGTGTGGATGAGCTCGTAGGCTATGTGTATACTCTACTTAAAGAGGATGAATTTTCACCGCTTCGGGATGCTAGAGAATTCGGCACGGTGTTAAATGCTTGTGGTAGGATGGGTAAGAGTGGGCTCGGAGTTGGTCTATGCTTAGGCGACAGAGGTTACTCGTTGACCGAGGCTGAAAAGGTTCTTGCAGAGTATAGGCAGACTATAAACAGAGTCGTAAAGCTGCTCACAGAAGATGAAACTAGGATAATAAAGCATCAACTCTTCAACCTCATCGTCGCAGATGGTTTGGTCAATGCGGAGATGCTCGGCTCCATCTCATCCATACTCTCCGCAATACCTAAATTCTCAGATAAACCCATCTTCTTAACCACGAAGACTAAAGAAGGAGGTTTAAGAATCTCGGCCAGATTAGGCGCCGCATATAAGGGAGAGGTTAACATCGGACTTACCCTAAGAAAGGTTGCTGAGAAGGTTAATGGGCAAGGTGGTGGACATAAGGCTGCTGGTGGCGCAACTCTAGCATATTTGGAGCCTACAAAGCTCGTGAGTTTAATTCAAGAGGTGTTAGGCTCTTGAGATCTAAGATAACCTTAGAGTTAACGAGTGGTGATCAGAAGTTGATTAAAGCGTTGTATGACGCGCTCTATCCAGATAACATTAATCTGCCGGAGGGTCTTCATATTAGGATGGAGCGTGTAGGTGGCACTCTAGTGATAGAAGTTGAGTCAAAGTTTAGGCTTGAAACCCTGATATCGACCGTGGAGGAGATTCTTGAGGATATACACTCTGCCTTAGCTTCCTTAGATGTGGTGAAGGCCGATGCTTGACCTTAGGCTGGTAAGAGAACACCCGAATATAATAAGAGATATGCTCGCCAAAAGAGGCGTATCTTTCCCACTCGATGAGCTGCTAACAAAAGACGCTAAGAGGAGACAGATGCTGACTGAGGTGCAGAGGCTCAAGCATCAGAGAAACTTGCTCTCCTTGGAGATAGCACAAGCAAAGAGGGAGGGTAAAGATGTATCGGAAAAAATGCTCGCGGTCAAGGAGCTATCCGAGAAGATAGATAAGCTAGATTCTGAAGCAGAGGCGCTTGATCAAGAAGTAAGCAACCTACTAAAGGCGCTGCCTAACCTCATACACGAATCCGTGCCGATTGGAAGGGACGAGTCAGATAACGTAGTTGTCAGAAGCTGGGGTGAACCTAAACCCTTACCGATGCCCCCTAAAGACCATATAACTCTCGGACTCTTGCTGGATATCATCGACATAGATAGGGCTGCTAAGGTAGCGGGTTCAAGGTTCTACTACCTAAAGAACGACTTAGTCAGATTAAACTATGCGCTAATATGTTATGCACTCGACTTCCTAAAACAAAAAGGTTTCACGCTTCTACAACCCCCCTATATGTTGAGGAGGGAAGCAATAGAGGGAACGATAATAATTTCAGACTTTGAGGATGTAATCTACAAGATCGAGGGAGAAGATCTGTACCTCATCGGAACCGCTGAGCACGCCATAGCAGCTATGCACATGGATGAAATACTCGACGGCTCGCTACTACCGTTAAGATATGGTGGGATAAGCCCTTGCTTTAGAAAGGAAGCGGGGGCCCATGGACGCGACACTAAAGGTATATTTAGGGTTCACCAATTTGAGAAGGTCGAGCAGTTCGTCTTCTCTAAACCAGAGGACTCTTGGAAAGAGCATGAGATGATGATACGCAACGCTGAAGAATTCTTTCAATCGCTAGAGATACCATATAGAGTGGTTCTGCTCTGCTCAGGTGATTTAGGTAAGACTTCAGCCAAAACCTATGATCTGGAAGCCTGGTTTCCGGCTCAAAACACCTTTAGAGAAGTAGTCTCTTGCAGTAACTGCCTAGATTATCAAGCGCGTAGGTTGAGGATAAAGTACAGAGATAAGCCTAACGAGGAGTCAAAGTTTGTTCACACCCTTAACAGCACACTTGTTGCAACAGAAAGAACACTTATAGCGATAATGGAGAACAATCAAAATGAAGATAACACAATAAACATACCGAAGGTTCTTAGACCATACTTTGGTGATGAGAAGTTGATGCTGCCAAATAGAGTAGGGCTTAAATCTATGTAAATCGTGGGCTTGGCTGTTTAGTATGCCGAAGCGACAAAAGTCTGGTAAGATAAAGGATAAGTGGAGGAGCAAGGCTTGGCTGATAGTTGAGGCTCCACCATCTTTCGGCAGCACTCAGATCGGCTATATCCCTGTTACTGACGTGGAGAAAGCGGCTGGGCGAGTCGTTGAGACTACACTTTACGATATAGTCAAACAAGACCCCCAACAATACGTGTATAAACTATACTTTCAGATCACAGAAGTTCAAGATGGTGTAGCTAAATCCATACTCAAAGCATACGAATACTCCAGAGAGTATCTGAAAAGCCTCATACGAAGGGGTTCATCCATGGTTACATTTATAAAAGATTACACAACCAAGGATGGCATAACCGTAAGGGTGTATGTAGTAGCCTTCACTCAAAAGAGGATAAACTCTTCACGCAAACACGCGATCAGAATGGCAGCCGACAAAGTGCTTCAAGAGAAGACCTCATCCCTAACCTACGACCAGTTTGCTCAAGAGGCTGTGCTGAGCAAGATAGGCTCTGATATCTACAATGAGGCTAGAAAGATAGCTGCGCTAAGACACGTCGGCATCTTCAAATTCAAGATAGTTAAAGGTATACCAGTTATGGCTTCCGCTACAAGTATACTCGAAACCACAGCCAAAGAAGAGGAATCCGAAGAAGAGGTTGAAGAGGCAGAAGAAGAGGATATAGAGGAGGAGGCACCTACAAGTTAACCTCGTTTGCCAGCCGCTACAATTTTTATAACCTGACCATCTTCCAATATATGGTCAGCACCCAACCTTACACCACTAACAGCATCAACCGCATACAGAAAGGTGTCGCCTAGATCGGTGTGTATTAGGTAGGCTAGGTCTCTAGCTGTAGTGCCTCTACGCACCACTTTAGCATCTGGTAAAACATTACCTTTTTTATCAGAGAGTTTGGATTCGTCTTCGACCGGGTAGACTACAATACACTGTAGAAGCTGAAAGTAAGCTGCGTTAATTGCTTGCTGAACACCCGTTGAACCCCATTTTGTAAGAACCTTGCGCTCTATGAATTCTAAAACCCTCTTCTGCTCTGCAGTAAGCTTTTCAGGAGCCTTGATCCTAAAGCTGCTATCACCCGGTATGTAATCTATTAGCCTCTTCTCTGCTGCTCTCCTTAAAACGAGTTCCGCTTCAGAAGCACACGGAATCACCAATCTACCAGTTTCTTTAAGTCTCACTATATTCTTCTCTGAAGTAGGTAGGTCACACTTATTCGCAGCTATAAGGCTGGGCTTTGAACTTCTTCTCAAACGGTCTACAAACTGATCTATCTGTTCTTCAGACCAAGAAGTGGGCTTCTCAGCTTTCAAGCCAAGTTTACCTATCGCCTCTTGTATCGCCTGCTCACCAATGCTTAAGCCACTTAATCTCTGCGCCAGCATTGGTGTAAGCTTTTCCGCACCAGCTTCGACTGTCCTCGCTACTCTCTGCCAGTCCTTCATAAGTATCTGCTTAAGCCAAAGGTTGAACTCTCTTTCAACAAACTCTACATCCTTGAGTGGATCGTGGCTGCCTGGTTCACATACCCTACCCTCTTCATCCGTTGAGCCTGAGGCATCTACTACGTGTATTAGAGCGTCTGCTTGCCTGAGGTCGTCAAGAAATTTATTACCCAGCCCACGTCCCTGAGAGGCGCCAGGTACCAGCCCAGCCACATCTACCAACTTGACTGGTATGAGTCTCACGCCGTTTATACAGACGGAGTTGACTGGGTTATCCTTCACATTAAGTTTCTTACATACACATTCTTTACGGAGATATGCTATACCATAGTTGGGGTGGATTGTTGTAAAAGGGTAGCTGGCCATAGGAACATTCATCAGAGTTGCTGCGTTAAAGAAGGTTGACTTCCCCGTATTAGGTTTACCTATTATGCCCACTAGCATCACAAATACTATGTTAGCGTAGGATATAAAAAGGATGTTTTGCTGAGGCGTTGGTGATGCTGTTTGAGGGTGCTGGTCTGCGATCCGGTGTCAACTAGGTGTTTAGAGGTTCTGAAAGATGCGGGTCTAGAGGTATCTTATCAACCAAAGATATCTGCTGAGGACTTGATTAAACAGATTCCGGAATACGATGCGGTGATAGTTAGAAGTAGGACAAAGATCACATCTTCTGTAATCGAGGCTGGTAAGAAGCTGCGGGTTATTGGACGCGCAGGGGCTGGTTTAGATAACATAGATACTAAGGCTGCTTTAGCGAGGAATATTATTGTGGTTAATACCCCTGAATCTTCGACACAAGCGGTGGCTGAACTCACGATTGGGTTGATGTTGAGCCTCGCCAGAAAGATACCTCTCGGAGACCGAGGGATCAAAGAAGGGCGGTGGCTAAAGAGCGAAATGATGGGCATTGAGCTCAAGGGTAAGACACTTGGTATCATTGGATTAGGTAGGATAGGTAGAAGGGTCGGAGCCATAGCAAAGGCTTTCGGTATGAAGATCCTTGTTTATGATAAAAGGAAGCTTCCGGAAAAACTCATCAAATTGCTTAGTGCGGGAGTAGTTGATCTAGACACCTTGCTCTCTAAATCAGACTTCGTCACACTACACGTACCACTTACACCCGAAACCAGACATATGATAAGCCGCGAAAGGTTAGCTAAGATGAAGAAGGGCGCATATCTAATAAACACCTCAAGAGGCGAGGTAGTGGACGAAGAAGCCCTATACGAAGCCCTTAAGGAAGGCTGGCTGGCTGGTGCTGCACTAGATGTGTTTAAGCAGGAACCACCCACTTCTGAAGTTGTAAAGCTACCAAATGTCATCTGCACACCACATATAGGTGCGCAGACAGTTGAGGCGCAAGAGGCGGCTGGAGAAAGAGTGGCTGAGAAGGTCATCAAGGCTTTAGGTTTAAGATAAGTTTAAGTGCATATATTGAGCCCAGTCTTATGAGCGGTAATGTATAGATATATGGCAGAGACTTGGCAGAAGATCTACAAGGAGAAGGCTGGGAACATAACCCAGCGTGCCATAGAGTGGAGAAAGGAAGGCACCATAGTTAGGCTAGAAAAGCCTACTAAGCTTCATAGGGCTAGGAGTCTAGGCTATAAAGCGAAGCAAGGTTTCGTCGTCGTCAGAGTTAGAGTAGGGCGTGGAGGTAGGGTTCGCCTACGCCCAAGAGCTGGTAGAAGACCCAAGCATCTTGGTGTAGTTAAGATTAAGCGCGCAATAAGTAGCCAGGAGATAGCTGAGAATAGGGCTGCGAGGAAGTATCCCAACCTTAAGGTGCTTGGTTCCTACTTCCTATACGAGGATGGGAAGTATAAGTGGTATGAGGTTATAATGATCGACCCAGCGCACCCAGCCATCAAAAACGATGTTAACGTAGGTAAGCTTGTGAGCGACTAAAACCCTGCCTTAACCGGATCCTGCGGCTTCATAACTTCTCTAAGTAGAGAGGTTATGTAACAACCTTTTCCTAGTGTGGTTTCAAGGGATAAGACTTCTTCTGAAACTTCTGTGTGGAGTCCAGTTAGCACGATGGTTGCTGCCCTCACATCCCCTCCTACGCTAAGCTCAGGCATCTCGTCGATATAGAAGCTTCTAGGTGAAACTTCCTCTTCTAAGAGAACTTTTGAAGCATATGGTCCGAGTCTGCCGAGATCTTCTTCTTTGAAGTTGTAGCCTACAAGTGGGCATAGCAGCACCGCCTTCTTAGAGTTGTTGATCTTCCCCTCGGCCTTCCTAGCCTCGAGTATCTTCACCCCAATAACCTCTGCATACAGGTCTGATTGGTATATCGAGGATAACTCTTCACCGTCTTCTATGGCTTTACTTAAGGTTCTATTGAAGATATAAGACTGGTAAGCGTTCACGAAGAGTCTTCTAACACGCAGAGGTATGGATCTTAGCGCCCTAATATAGTTGTTCGGTTGCGCTCTAAGGCTTCTTAAAACTTGTCGCTCCAGATCCAAAGTCGGCGGAAGATCCTCTGGGTCAGCGTTTAGATAATCTTCGCTCAGAATCTTCCGCGCTTGCTGGACATTATCCTTCTCATCTTCTGTGGTATAAGTTAATAGGATATTGACCGCTTCCTCAAACCTCCTCTTAACCAACGCTCTCCCTATAAGGTGCGTTACAGGCCTTCTTGAGCCGAAGCGCTGGTAACCAAAGTAGTTGGGAACACCCTTCTCTAGCACAACCTCGATTATCTGTGGTATGTTCTGTCTTCTTTCTACCTCTCTAATCTTAACAAAGAATCTGTTACCTATGAGGTGGCTTCTGTTTAGAGGATAAGGTAAGTAACCTAGCTTCTTCAGCGTGAGTCTATCTGGAAGACTGAGCCGGACACGTTCTGCATCAGCTGGGATAGTTATGTATTGTGAGGTGATAGCGTCTGCATCCTTTATGCCTAAGTAATTGACCCTTGCACCAAATACTTTTTCAACGATCTTAACAGCATGTAGAGTATCTAATCCACGCTTAGTTAAGCTATAGAGTATATAAGATCCTTGCTTCTTCGGCTGCTCAGATATGTGTTTGAACACAATCTCATCTAAGACCTCCTCCACCAAAAAATCCTCTAACTGGTCACGTAGCCTCCCACCTATCCCCTCATAGTGTGTTGCGTAAACCGTCATCCCTATGCTTATGTCGAGAGGGGGAGGGTTCAATTCCGCTAGAGGAGCTTCAATTTACCCGTAATCGGATCTACTTTACTTGCTGGAGCAGGACCTATGGCTACGCAGGTGATAGCGCCTGGAGGTACCTGAGTAAGCCCCCTGTCCTCTACGGTCGCTACGGGTAGATCGTTTTCTCTAGCTTCTCTTTCCAGCTTCTTCAGCTCATCTAAGGAGGCGACCTTAACAGCTATCTTAGCCATACCGCTCTCTATCCAGGCTCGATACCACTGTGGTTTCTGTATTCTAGCCTCTTCGGCAGCTAGTATTGCTGCGTGTGCGGCTTGGACTGCGATCTTACCCCTACCCATCTTCAAATCTGTCCTGACCGCTATCACCTGCTTATACTCCCACCAATGGCTTGACATAGGAAGGGTATATATGTGATCTATCGAATAAGCCTTTGGTTGGAATGCGTGAAGTAGACTACGATGTAATCATCGCAGGAGGAGGTTTGGCTGGTCTACTGGCAGCTAGAGAAGCTGCCTCAAAAGGGTTAAGCGTTGCTATCATTGAAGAGGATTTTGAGATAGGTGTGCCAGATAAGTGTGATGGGCTTGTAAGCATAAAAGCCTTAATGTGCCTTGGTGTGATTCCAACGAGTAGGGCGGTGCAGAACACTGTTGGACGGGTGCTCCTATATCCACCGAGCGGGAAACCGATAGAAGTGGAAACATCTAAGCTGCTAAAGATCGTTGTACTAGATAGGGGTATCTTCGATAAGGGCCTCGCTAGAGCGGCTTCATCAAAAGGGGCTGATATCTTTCTTGGTGAGAGAGTCGGTAAAGCCGTTGAAGAGGAAGGATTTGTTAGAGTCGAGGCTAACCGCATACTTAAATCAAAGATCTATATCGAGGCAAGAGGTACTTCAGCTCTACCGGCTGATAGGCAAAGATCACTTCTACCAGCAGCAAGATACGATGTCGAGGCAAAGTGGATACAAGAAGACACTGTAGAAGTATATGTAGATAGCACCAAATACCCCGGTTTCTTTCTTTGGGTTATACCAAAAGGCAAAGATTCGGCGAAGGTAGGGGTCGCTGGTCGCTCCATAAACTGCTTCGCTACACTTGATGAATTTCTAAAACAGAAAGGAGGCGGGCAAGTAATTAAGAAGGTTTCAGCACCGATCTATGTAGGCGGCCCAATAGACAACTTCGTTAAAAGGAGAATGATGATAGTAGGAGACAGTGCTGGTCAGACAAAGCCCTCAACAGGAGGCGGAATATACTCCTGCGGGTTAGCTGGTGTGCTTGCTGGTCAAGCAGCAGCAAAGTACCTTTTGGACGGAGATCCAGATGCGCTTCAGAAGTATAGCCGAAGCTGGCTGCACTTATTCAAAGAAGATTTTAAGACAAGTTTACAAGCGCGGAGGATATATGAGAAGATGGATAACAGAAGCATAGAAAAGGTATTCGACTTGATTAGAGAGAAGGATCTACTTAACGAGCTTCTTCAGGAGGATGGTTTTGATGAGCACTCGAAGTGGATTAGGAGAATCTTAAGTATGGAGGATTTGGTTAAGATCTTTTCAATAGTCGCTGCCGACGAGATTAGATCTCTAATAAAACAGATTGGTGAGTTTTTGATGCATAGAAGATAGGTTTATGTGGGGCTTGAGACGGTGAATAAAGATGGAAGAAGCTGAAAAAAACCTTAAGATCGCTTTCGCGCAGACCAACCCGAAATTCGGTGAAGTGAAGGAGAACCTTGAGGAGGCTTTGAAGCTTGTTAGAAGCGTGGACGCAGACTTGGTTGTGCTACCGGAACTATTTAACACAGGCTACGCCTTCTTAAGTAGGGACGAAGTTAGACGATTCGCAGAAGAAATCCCGAATGGCGAAACCTGTAGGATTCTCGTGGAAGAGTCTGGGAGGCTTGGAAAGACGATTGTAGCTGGGTTGGCTGAGAAGGCTGGTGATGCGCTCTATAATGCTGCTGTCTTAGTCTCAAAGGGTAGGTTCGTTGGCTTATATCGTAAGCTACATTTGTTTAACAGAGAGAAGATCTTGTTCAATAAAGGTGATCTGGAGCCTAAGGTGTATATGGTTGATGGTGCGAGGATAAGTATGCTGATCTGCTTTGATTGGCTCTTCCCAGAGATATGGCGTGTTCTAGCTTTAAAAGGCGCTGAGATCGTAGCCCACCCCTCAAATCTAGTGCTCCCAAATTATTGTCAAAGGGCTATGCTGGCTCGCTCTTTCGAGAACCACATCTACACGATAACAGCAAACAGGGTTGGAGAGGAGAAGAGGGGCGACTACCACCTAAAATACACTGGTAGAAGCCAGATCGTCAACTCAAAGATGGAGGTCCTAGCGTCTGCCTCAGAGGATCAAGTTGAATGCAGAGTCGTTCAAGCGGATCTTGAGCTAGCTCGAAACAAAAAGGTAACTGAATACAATGATATCTTTAGAGATAGGCGCCCAAGGTTTTATAAGCTCCTAACTAAACCACCTCACCTAGCTAAGCCTTCCTCCTAACCAAACTGTAGCCATTATTTTTAAGATCGGCTAAAAACCTTGTTGAATCGAGGGAGTTTTCAGAGTCGCTGTGAGGTTATGTGATCACTCCATCTTCTCTACAGATTCTAACTCGAACCTATATATCTTCTCTAGGTTGATGCTGTATTCATCGCTAAGGAACTTCTTTAGCTTCTCGCTAAGTGGGGCTTCGTAGATCTTGATGCTGAAGAGATAGATCTCTGCCTTCTCTACATCATTGAGCAAGGCGGCATCCGGCACATCTAATGTGGCTATATATCTGCCATCCGGGAGCCTATCATAGAACTGCACATCTATCCTTCTATTAGCCAAGTCTATATCAAGGGGGTAGCCAGTGTACTTGACAGTGCCTACATATGTGAATTCAGCTTTAGATATCTCTTCAGCAACCCACTTAGGGAAACCAGCCACACCTATTTCACCTATAGATCTCGGTAATGGGCTGCTGTACTGTAGCAACCTCCTTCCTCATAACCCTCAGCCTAGCCTCTATCTTCTCAGCCTCTTGAGCCAGCGGGGTGATGTCTAGTTGAATATCTGGCACAAGTTTGCAGAAGGCTGTAAGCGCTTTGACCGCAGCGGTTGCATCAGCTATATGCTCCCTAGCCTTGACCACAATAGCGACTACATCAAAGTTCTCCCATCTCCCCTCATTCAACAGCGTACCCGGTATGCCTGTGACCATCCCGAGCCTCATCTGCTCTAACCCTGCGCCCTCTATGAGCCTTCTAGCCCTCTCTGTGCTGCCCACTGCTATAACGTCGTGTGAACTGGATGTGAAAGCATCCTCTTCCACCGGTCTACCGACTATGGTGACTATCAACCTACAGTAGTGATCCTTCGACCAAGAGAGTATCTTCTTAGCGAGAGCCCTATCTAAGGCTGGGTTTGGTGTAAACTCGGCTGAGAATACAGCTAACTTGGGCTTCTCTGAGGCATGTATCCTCGCTGGAAACTTCGGCTTCCCCTCAAAGATCAGCGAGATCGGTGGGAAGTGAGGCGAATCCAGCACGGCGATCTGATCGAGCTGAAGCGCCGCTATGAGGTAGCTTGCTGAGATGCTGCTGACCAACCCGACCGAAGGGAATCCATCAACCACTACACCATCTCTTAAGTTGATATCCTTATACCTACGAATTTCTATCTCCAAGCCCACCACCACATACCACAGCAAACGGGCAATTAAACATATACAAATAAACAAGAGAAGACAGCGCCAAGGATAAGATCCTCCTCAATCGGATCAAATCCCTAAACCTCAAGCTTTCAAGAAACTCTACTTCTGGCTTTTACGATCACACACGGAAGTTTGTGGTAAAATTCAGCAGCATATATTCCACTACAACCCTCAAAACCTTCCTCTTTCCAGAAAATGCACACTATAAAGTAGCGCCGTTATAGTCGTCGTCAAGGACGACACTTTTGGCTCTTTTTACGAAGGTCTCCATTTTAAATAAATCTTTGAACCCCGGGCTAGATTCAACACCCGTAGAGACGTCTACCGCATACGGCCTAACGGCCTCCACGGCTTTACTAACATTTGATGGGTTAAGACCACCAGCAAGTATAAGAGGCTTTGGGTAGATGATGTCCCTTACACGCCTACTTATATGCCAATCGTGGACAACCCCTGTCCCCCCGACCCGCCCCTCAGCAAACGAGTCTACAAGAATCCCATCAGCGAACCGAGCCTCACGTATCACTCTCCCAACAACACTCTCTGAAGCAGAGAAGGCTCTAACAAGAGATATGGAAGGCAATCTTTCTCTAAGGTCACTCAAACCCGAAAAATCTTCACCGTGAAGCTGAATCAAGCTCGGCTTCAAAAGCCTACAGGCCTCTAAAACCTCTTCTAAGCTCTTAGGTACAGTAACAAGCACACTCTTAACATCCTTGGGAACAAGTTTGATTAAGTGCTCAGCTTCCTCCAATTCTAAATTTCTTGGTGAAGATGGGACACCAACGACAAAACCTATAAAGTCAGCCCCTATCCTGCAAGCAGCCTCCAGATCCTCCTCTTTGGTTATGCCACAGATCTTCACTTTAACAGTTCTCATAACGCCATCACAAGCTCCCTCACTTTATCCTCAATATTCTCAGCCAGCATTATCGCTGAGCCAACAAGGAAGGCCTTAGCACCATATCTTCGTAATCTACGTATATCCTCAGCCCCTTGAATACCACTCTCACTCACCACAACCTTATCGCCGAGAACAACATTAGCCAAAACCCTCTCTGTTGTCGCCAGATCTACTTTAAGAGTCCCCAAGTCTCTATTGTTGATACCTAACAGGTCTGCTTCGGTTTTAACCGCTTCCAGCAACTCTCCTTTACTATGAACCTCGAGCAGAACCTCCAAACCCTTTGAATGTGCAAGTTGGATGAACTCTTTGAGCGAATCTTTGATATACCCTCTTCTAAAAACAGAATAAATCAGCAGAATGGCGTCTGCACCCAACCTAGCCGCAGCTTCTACTTGAAGAGGGTCAACGACAATATCTTTCATTAACACCGGCAGATGAACATGCTCCTTTACCTCACTTAGCCAAACGAGAGAGCCACCAAAACGTCTTGGTTCAGTAATTACCGAGATACCTACCGCACCCCCAGCCCTAATAGCTTTAACTACTTCACTGAGGCTTAAGATTTGCCTTAGTTTTCCAAGGGATGGTGAAGCTGGTTTAATCTCCGCTATTATAGGAACATGTACGCAGTTGGTTATGGCTTCCTTTAAGCTTATTCTAGGATAGGGTTTCCTCTTTTCTACGGTGTAATATCCAGTACGCAAAGTTTCACGTGCCTCGTTGACTAATGTATCCAGAAAATCAGCCATATCTCCTCTCTAGCTCCTCCAATTTTTCGACGCAACTTCCATCATAGAACTTAATTAGCTCCTTGAGTTTTCTATACGAAGCGCCGCTATCTATCGATTTCTGCGCTAACTCTACTGCATATTTGAAGTCATCCGCGACACCACCTACAATGGCTCCAGCTGCCGCGTTGACGGCTACGATGTCCCGTTTAGGATCGCCTGCTTTCAAGCAACCATACAATATCTTGAAAGTTAGTTCGGCGTTCTCCTCCTGGCTCTTTCCAACGATAGATTCAACAGTAGATTTTTCTACGCCAAGGTCACTAGGGCTAACTTCAAAACTCTTTATTTCACCCTCCCTAAGCCAAGCAATCAACGTTCTTCCCACAGTTGAGACCTCATCCAAACCGTCTAAGCCGTGTACCACCATAGCCTCTTGCAGACCCAATCTGCGAAGTATTTCAGCCATCTTCGCCACAAGCCCAGATTCATAAACACCAACAACTTGAGCAGAGGGCATCGCTGGATTTGTCAACGGACCTAGAATGTTGAATACTGTCCTTATTCCGATTTCCCTCCTAGGACCAGCCACGTTTTTCATCGAAGGGTGTAAGGCAGGGGCAAAGATGAATCCTACGCCGATCTCCTTGATAGCTTTTTCTATGGTCACTTGGTTGACGTTTAAGTTTAGTCCCAGACGCTCAAGTAAATCGGCGCTTCCACTTTTACTCGTAACTGAGCGGTTTCCGTGCTTGGCTACTGGGACCCCCATTCCTGCGACCACAAATGCTGCTGTGGTGCTGATGTTGAAGGTCTTTATTTTGTCACCTCCCGTTCCGCAGGTATCCACGAGACGCCTATCCACCTTTGGGTTTACTCTATAGCAGCAGCCCCTCATGGCTTCGGCGAAAGCCACGATCTCTTCAACGGTTTCACCCTTCATTCTCAAAGCAGTAAGAAAGGCAGCTACTTGTGAGGGTGTGGCTTCTCCACGGATCATCTCCTTCATCGCTTCATATGCCTCTTGATAGGAGAGATCGATTCTTTCGACAAGCTTCGCTATCGCTTCCTGAATCATTTTTACCACCCATTAAGAAAATTCTTAAGAATCTTCTTACCCTCCTCAGTAATTATCGATTCTGGATGGAATTGCACACCCTCAATCGGGTAAAGTTTGTGACGTATGCCCATAATTTCACCCTCCTCAAGAGATATGGCAGAAATCTTAAAGCAGCTTGGAAGAGTAGCAGCATCTACAACAAGTGAATGGTAACGTGCGGCTTGAATCGGATTCTTTACACCCTTAAAGATACCTTCCCCATCATGCTTTATCTCACTCTTCTTCCCGTGCATCACTCGTTTAGCCCTCATAATGCGGGCACCAAAAACCCAAGCTATACCTTGATGCCCCAAGCAAACTCCAAGAGTTGGTATTTTTGGACTTATTTGCTTCAGGATCTGGGAGCAGATGCCGAAGTATCTTGTCTCCTCTGGTGTACCCGGCCCTGGAGATATTACAATTCTTTCCGGCTTGAGCCGTAGAACCTTTTTGATTGTTAGCTGGTCGTTTCTGTAGACGAGTGGTTTTGCACCTAGTTCACCAAGGTATTGGGCGAGGTTATAGACGAAAGAGTCGTAGTTGTCTATAAGTAGGACTCTTATGGCCGATTTTCACCTCCTTCTGAAGCTGTATGTAGTGCCTTTAGAAGGGCTGAGGCTTTGTGTTCAGTCTCGAACCACTCTTTTTCTGGAACAGAGTCGGCTACTATACCAGCTCCGGCTTGAATAAAGGCTCGACTCTCATTGGTAATCAGCGTTCTAATAGTTATAGCGAAGTCAGCATTGCCATTATAGGAGAAGTAGCCTACTGCCCCTGCGTATGGGCCTCTCCTAACAGGCTCAAGTTCCTCGATTATCTCCATAGCCCTAACCTTTGGTGCTCCAGTGACCGTCCCAGCTGGAAAAACAGCCCTCACAGCGCCGTAACAATCGCAGCTAGATCTAAGCCTACCAACCACTCGTGAGACCAAGTGTTGCACGTGGCTGTACTTATAAACCCTCATAAATTCAGGCACACTTATTGATCCAAACTCTGAAACCTTCCCAAGATCATTCCTCGCCAAATCAACTAGCATCACGTGCTCAGCACATTCCTTCGGGTCACAAAGAAGTTCTTGTGCTAACACTCCATCTTCATTAGGATTATCTTTAACACGCGGCCTTGTTCCAGCTATCGGGTATGTTTCAACGGTTTTACCCTCCACCCTTACAAGCATCTCAGGACTTGAACCCACAATCTTACATCTTTTCATCTTCAGAAAGTACATATATGGGGATGGGTTGATATTGCGCAATACCTTATAGAATGGGATTAAACTTCCGTGGAGGCTAAACTCAAAGCGCCTAGAAAGTACTATTTGGAAAGCGTCGCCGGAGAATATATACTCCTTTGACTTTCTAACAATTTCCTCAAACTCTTCCTTCTCAATATTTGACTTTGGATTTGAATAGGAGGGAGATTCGGGGCTAAACTTCTCTTTTAAAGCCTCTTCGACTTCCTTTAGGCGATTTTCACCAAAATGATAATAGAAGGCTTCTCTTGTTTTATGATCAAATACTATCCCATCGTCATAGATACCCATTTCTAGGTCTGGAAGGTTGGAATCATCTACTGCGTATTTAGGCAGGTTCTCCCAGTATCTAATAATATCGTAGGAAAGGTAACCTACAGCTCCTCCGATGAATCTGAAATCATTAGAAGCCTTATATCGCCTACTTACGACTTCTTTAACGAAGAGTAGGGGGTCACTAACAACACACCTCTCCCCTCTGCTTTCATCTTTATCATAAACCTCTCCTCGGCCGTTTTTTATGCTAATGACGGAAGTCGGATCAAAGCCTACGAACGAATATTCTGCAATCTTCTTTGGCCCCTCAACAGACTCTAAAAGGTAGGCATAATCATAGCGTTCACATAGAGCGGTAAAGACCTCTAAGGGTGATTTACCCCAATTAATCTTAATAACTTTAGGTTTAACTAAACTCTTAACGGAATAGGTACTCTTTCTCATCTTTGTTTTTCCCTCATCACGTTTAGTGACGAAGGCACTAATTTAAACTTTTATGCTCAAAAATGAGCATCAGAAAAGACAGGGAAAGATCCACTAAACCACTCCTCATAATGGCAAATATTGTGAGTCTTCACTTTAATGATATGCCGGGGGCGGGTTTTGAACCCGCGGCCTCCAGATTATGAGTCACACCCTAACTTGTGGAGGCTGGCGCTCTAACCGGGCTGAGCTACCCCGGCTTAAAGATTCTACCAACATTTACCCTTTTAAGAGTTACTTTCCCAGTTGGAAGCCTCCCTATATACTCCTATCCTAAAGAGGCAGGCTTCCTATATGCAAAATAAGGAGTCATCCATGATTAACTTTTAACCAAATTCCTACTCACACCTCTTTCTTTGAAACGCTGTATGGTCTTAATACCACACGATATTAACGCACAAAACCTTTTAATCAGCGCCAATAAGTAACCAAGAATGGCGCAAAGTCTTGGTCACTCTACATCTTGAAAAGATTTTCAATCCTAAAAGTGTGGCGATAATTGGAGCAAGTGACGAAGAAGGCTCTATAGGATATGTTCTGATGAAAAACTTTCTGAACTCCGGCTTTGAAGGGGAGGTTTACCCAGTTAATATTCGTAAGGAAGAAATTTCGGGGGTTAAAGCATACAAGAATGTCGAGCAGCTCCCAAAGACTGTTGATCTCGCGGTTATCGCTACCCCAGCTGCAACGGTCCCAGATATAGTGGAGCAGTGCGGGAGAGTTGGTATAAAGGGTTTAATAATAATATCTGCTGGATTTAAAGAAGTTGGAGCCGAGGGTAAGGCACTAGAAGATAAGATTCTGGAAATTAAACAGAGGTATGGCTTAAGAATCATTGGGCCGAATTGTTTAGGTGTAATACGCCCAAGTATTAAACTTAATGCAAGTTTCGTAGATAGGATGCCAAAAGAGGGTAGTATAGCTTTTATCTCCCAGAGTGGTGCTCTAGGTACAGCCATTCTTGATTGGGCTATTCACGAAAACATAGGATTCAGCTGTTTTGTATCAGTAGGTTCTATGATCGACGTTGACTTTGGAGATCTTATTGATTATCTAGGCACTGATCCAAAAACAAGAAGCATCCTCATGTACATTGAAGGCATAACGGATGCGCGAAAGTTTATGAGCGCAGCAAGACACTTCGCAAGAACAAAACCCATAATTGTAGTTAAGGCTGGAAAATTCGGCGAAAGCGCTAAAGCTGCTTTTTCACATACTGGTTCCATTACGGGTGAAGACGACGTTTACGATGCTGCCTTTAAACGTGCTGGTATTGTTCGTGTTGAGGAAATAGCGGATCTGTTTAGCTGCGCTGAAGTGCTTGGTCTCCAACCATTACCAGAAGGTCCAAACCTAGCCATAATTACTAATGCTGGGGGTCCGGGGGTTATGGCTACAGATGCGCTTATAGCTAGAGGCGGAAAGCTTGCTAAGTTAAGTTCTGAGACCTTGGATTTTCTTAATAGTATTCTTCCACCTTATTGGAGTCATGGGAACCCTATTGATATTCTGGGTGATGCAAAAGCTGACCGTTATCGAGCCGCTTTGGAGGCTTGTGTTAAAGATAAGAATGTTGATGGTATACTTATTATTTATACACCCCAAATTATTTACACAGCCCAAACTAATCCGGTCGAGATTGCCAAAGCTATAGTGGAGGTTTATAGAAGCGAAAAATATCATCATAAAACGATATTAACCTCATTTATGGGCTCTGAGAATGTTGAAGAAGCGAATCATATTCTAAACATTAATGGTATACCAACTTTTCCAACACCAGAACAAGCTGTTAAAGCATACCTTTACATGTACCAGTACAAGCGGAACTTAGAACTGCTTTACGAGACTCCTGAGGAGCTGCCTGTCGATATTTCTCCTCCAAAGCGCCCCATATTAGTTATCATGCGTAACGCAGCGCAGGAAAATCGTGAATTACTGAGCGAAGTTGAGGCTAAAAAAATACTTGAGTATTACAATATACCTGTTGTAAAGACTTTTATTGCTAAGACAGCAGACGAAGCAGTACGGTTAGCTTCGAGCATAGGTTATCCAGTGGTGCTGAAGATTCTATCACCACAAATCTCACATAAAACAGAAGCTGGAGGAGTTGCTCTCGACTTGAATAATGAAAGCGAGGTCAAAGAAGCTTTTGAAAGAATAATCAACAACGCTAGGATATATAATCCGAATGCGGAAATAATCGGTGTTACGGTTCAATCAATGGTTAAAAAGAAGGGGTACGAGATCATTATCGGTTCCAAGAAGGATCCTATATTTGGACCTGTTATTCTTTTTGGGATGGGTGGCCTCAGTGTAGATTTATTTAAGGATTATGCGGTAGGGATACCTCCTTTAAATCAAACTTTGGCAAAACGTTTAATGGAGGAAACAAAGGTCTATCAGCTTCTGAGAGGATATAGAAACCTACCTCCAGCTAACATTAAGCTTCTTGAAGAGATCCTTCTGCGTTTTTCACAGATGATTGTTGATTTTCCCCACATAAAGGAAGTCGACATAAATCCACTACTAATTGATGATAAAGAAGCTCTTGTTCTAGATGCTAGAATAGTTATAGACAAAGATCTGGTGTTCCAGAAGGTTGAGCCTCATCAACACTTGATAATAAGCCCTTACCCCAAGAAATATGAGAGCCTGTGGAAGCTTCGAGATGGTCGGACGGTTCTCTTAAGACCAATAAAACCTGAAGATGAACCACTATGGCTTGAAATGTTCCAAAATTTCTCTGAGGAATCTATCCGTTTTAGATTCTTCCAAGTTATAAAAGACACACCGCACGAAGTGAGAGTTCGCTATTGTAACATCGACTACGATAGAGAAATAGCTATCGTGGCAGAGTTTAACGAAAATGGGCGCAGGCGTATAGTTGGTGTTGCTAGAGTTAATCTAGAACCAGACAGGAAGAGGGGTGAAATAGCCTTTATTGTAGCTGATCCTTGGCAAGGTCTTGGTCTAGGCACAAAGTTAGTTGATTATGTTATTGAAATAGCCAAAGACATGGGTGTTGAAGTTCTTTATGTAATAATGCTCGAAGATAATTACAGAGCTATAAATCTGGCAAAGACAATGGGCTTCGTTTTGACGAGGCAGGAGGACGGTACAGTGAAGGGTATCCTAAATCTTAAAGAAGAAATGTAGGCAGACAACACGCATTTGAAAGATATCAAAATTGGTAAATGAAGTATGTATAAAGTCTTTATCTACTCGGTCCTGGTGATTTAAGGAAAAGGTTATCTATGATTGACTTTTAGCCAGATGCTGGCAATAGGATGGCAAAGACGTTATTTGAGAAGATCTGGGATGAACACGTGGTTTACCAAGAAGAGAGTGGTCTGGCTCTAATCTATGTAGATAGACACTATATACACGAGGTCACCTCTCCGCAAGCCTTCGAAGGGTTAAGGTTGGCTAAGCGTAGGGTGAGAAGACCAGATCTTACATTCGCGACAATGGATCATAATGTGCCTACAACAAGCCGCCTAATACCCGTATCAGACCAGTTAGCAGCGCTGCAGATGGCTGCGTTAGAGAAGAACTGCGCAGAGTTCGGGATTACGCTCTTCGACCTCTCCAGCCCCTATAATGGGATCGTGCACGTCATAGGACCGGAGCTCGGATTAACCCTACCAGGTTTGACGATCGTATGCGGAGACAGCCACACATCCACACATGGAGCGTTTGGCGCCATAGCGTTCGGCGTTGGTACAACTGAAGTCGAGCATGTGCTAGCGACACAATGTATCTGGGTTGAGAAACCCAAGCTTATGGAGGTCGTCATCGAAGGCTCTCTTCAGAGGGGCGTAACAGCGAAAGATCTGGCTCTCTACATAATCAAGAAGATAGGGACAGGTGGCGGCACCGGCTATGCGATAGAATACCGAGGTAACACTGTAGAGGGATTGAGTATGGATGAGAGGATGACCCTATGTAACCTAAGCATAGAAGCTGGAGCTAGATGCGGGTTAGTAGCACCGGATGAGAAGACCATCAACTACCTACGGGGAAGAAAGTATGCGCCTAAGAACAGCGCCTTTGAAGAAGCGGCAGAATACTGGAGAACCCTGAAGACAGATCCAGGAGCTGTATTCGATAGGAGCGTTAAAATAGATGCTCAGGGTATAGCGCCTCAAGTTACTTGGGGCACAACCCCCGCGATGGTCACCGATGTTACTGGTGTCATTCCACACCCAGACGAATTTGAAGACCCTGTGGAGAGGAAGGCTGTTGAAAGGGCGCTGGAATATATGGGGCTTAAACCCGGCACACCCATAACCGACATCAAGATAGACAGGGTATTCATAGGCTCCTGCACTAACGCTAGGCTTAGTGACTTGGAAGCAGCAGCAAAGGTAGTCAAAGGTAGGAAGGTCGCACCCGGCGTTAGAGCTATGGTTGTGCCCGGCTCACAGATGGTGAAGCGCGAAGCAGAGGAGAAGGGGTTGGCTAAGATCTTCAGGGAAGCGGGGTTTGAGTGGCGTGAACCGGGTTGCAGCATGTGTCTAGGCATGAATCAAGACATTTTAGCACCTGGAGAAAGATGTGCAAGCACATCTAACAGAAACTTTGAGGGTAGACAAGGTCCTGGTGGCAGAACTCATCTTGTTAGCCCGATCATGGCTGCGGCTGCGGCGATAGCCGGTAGGTTCGTTGATGTTAGAGAATGGAGCTTCGAGTAGAGGTGAGTACTTATGCATCCCTTTAAGACTTTTACTGGTTTGGTCGTGCCGCTGGATAGAGATAACGTTGATACCGATCAGATTATACCGAAGCAGTTCCTTAAGCTGATAGAGCGTAAAGGGTTTGGCAACTACCTGTTCTTTAACTGGAGGTTCGATGAAAAGGGTGAACCTAGACCAGACTTCATACTGAACCAACCGAAGTATAAGAAGGCGTCTATACTCGTCAGCAGAGCGAACTTCGGCTGCGGCAGCTCAAGGGAGCATGCGGTTTGGGCTCTATTAGACTATGGCATAAAAGTAGTGATAGCGGAGAGCTTTGCTGACATCTTTTATAACAACGCATACAAGAACGGTCTCCTCCTTATAACCTTAAAGCCAGAAGAAGTTGACGAAATCATTAGAAAGGCAACCGAAGGCACCCTATACCTAACGGTCAACCTAGAGGAGCAGAAGGTTTCAGAGCCGAATGGTGTGGAGTATCGATTCGAAATCCCCAAGTTCATAAAAGAGCGGCTTCTAGAAGGGTTAGATGACATAGCAATCACCTTAAGACACGAATCGAAGATAGCAGAGTATGAGGCGAAGATGAAGATTATGCGACCTTGGGCGATACCTGCGAAGCCTACTAAGAAGGCTGCTCAAAGTGGTTGAGGATCCATAAGGTCGTATCGGCTGGAGTATGTTTAAGCATAGGTTTTGTGATAGCCTATTCGCTCATCTTTGGTGTAAAAATCGAGGATTTAGCCTCCATAGGGTTTACCACGCTCTTCGTAACGTGCATGCTGATATTTCTTCGCCTCATAGTCCAAGGGATTCGCTTCTACTTATTGACTTGTGCTTTAGGTGTTAGAAGCGGAGCCACAAGCACTATATTAGTTAGGGTTGCGTCAGAGTTTGTCAGCTTATCTACCCCAACCTTCATCGGAGGCGAGGTTGTTAGGCTCGCTTGGCTTAAAGCGCGTGGCGCAGATCTTGGTAAGGCTACGTGGGTACTCTTCTTAGAGATTTATCTTGATGTGGTTTCTACGGCATTAGTTGTTTACGCTTCGGCATCCTACCTAGTTCTGCACGGAGAATATCTTCTTGCATCTTTGGCTGCGCTAACCTCTACTGCAACTACCACTTTTTTCACACTTGTATACCTCTTTTCAAAGAAGAGGATCTTTAACACGCCTACTTGGCTGCAAAAGGTGATAAAATTCTTCCTTGGAGACTCAAGGGGGGACAGAGTAATCACTTC
Source organism: uncultured Nitrosopumilales archaeon (assembly GCA_964421575.1). GTDB lineage: Archaea > Thermoproteota > Nitrososphaeria > Nitrososphaerales > JAAOZN01 > JAAOZN01. The sequence continues at coordinate 2,512 of CAYQXI010000027.1, read as the reverse complement.
TATTAACCAGAATCTACTTTCATACCACAACACAGCTAGCAGCATAAACTCTCTCTTCACCTACAAGCGAACACTAGGTATACTGCTCTGCACAGCGCTTATGATCCTATTGAGCGGCACCGTAACCGAACTAATAATAGGAGGCACATTCAGTTTAAGAGGGCTTCTGCTCTCCACAAGCGGCTTCTACATATCCCTAGTAATCGGAACCCTACCAATAACTATAGGCGGCTCAGGTGTAGCCGAGCTTGTGCTAAACCACTACACAACAAACATCCTTGGCTCAAGCAGCTGGGCTAGAGTTATCGCTTGGCGTATTATAACTCACCATGTACCGCTAACTATATCCGGACTCTCTTTGGCTGTGCTGAGTTATAAGGGGCTCGCCCACCAGAAGGTTAAATCTCCATAACAATGACCACAGAACCTATGGGTCTCTTTTCGATAATTGCGCTAACCTAAACACAGAAACCACAACCATATCTCCTACCACGAGTACCACCGAGCTTAATTTCATAATGCTAGGGCTGTCTCACTTTATTAACACCCCTAATCTCGTTTCTTAATTCTTGGGGTACCTTCATAGACGCAATGGTTAGTGATACAAAGCGTTTACAAGCCCATCTTGCACCGCTTCGATCGCATTAAGAGTCTGAGGATTATCGAGAGAAAGAGGATGGAAGATGTTTAGCCACCTGGGAAGGCTAAGGAGGTGTTGAGTGAAACGGATATCCTCCATCTAGAAACGCTAGTAAAGTTATCGTGCTTGGGTCAACTTCAAGCATGACACCTGAGCTCTTCTTTAAGAGAGGAGCTGACGTTGTTGCAGGGATTAAGATTGAGGGCTGCGATTATCTCTTCAAGAGTAGGGGTAGGGCTGCGGATACTTTAAAGGCAGGTGTCAAGGTATATTTTGAGAGGGCTAGATGACGTATTGCAGCGATTCGCTGTAGCCGACTATTTCCCCCTCTAAACTCAAGATCAGAGCATCACAGACCGCTTTAACTGCTCTCCTTATGATCGGCGATATTATTTTACCCGATCTGCCAACGAAACCTTCGAAGGAGAGTTCTCGGTTAAACGGGGGGAGCACATAAAGTTCAACAACCCCTTGTTGAGTAGTTAGGAGCGCTTCTCTCTTAACTTTCAGCAATAGCCAAACGTGCTTGCCAGCCAGGATGCTCCCTTTTTTTAGGTAGGTTGGGTGAATATGCCCCATCACCACCTTAGTCACATCACATGGCAAATCTGGAATTAGAGTGTGCCCGTGGAGAAGGCATAGGTCCTCAACCACTCTGTGTGGCTTTGGGTGCAGCGTCACCTCTCTTGGTAATATAGTTGAGAGTGCGCCATCGTGGTTCCCTGCTATAACAGTCGTTTTGGCCAACCTTGAGAGCCGCTCTAAGAAGATAGGGATCTCTCTGCGCTCTAATGCGCTAACCCTACCTATCGTAAACTTCACATCACCAAGAATGATGATCTCATCAACAGTCTGCTCTCCGCAGATCTCGGTAATTTCACTTAGCATATTTTGCGTCGAGACGCGTAGTTTTACACCCCCTACTTTAAACTTCTCCTCGAACCCTATGTGTAGATCAGCCACTACAAGGTAGCGGTTGCTGCCCTCCTCTATAAGTAAGGCTGGGTGTGGGTGAAGGAGTGTGAGTCTGGTCATCGCCAACATTAAAAAACACGTGTAGTCGATTATATTAAAGGCGCGTTGGTGGAAAGAAGTAAGGCTGAGGATGTGGCTAAAGCGGGTAGGGTTAAGAGGCACATCTTTAAACCGAGTGGTAGGGCGATCTGGACAGTAGTAGGCAGCCGAATCGACCACTATATCGATCTAGAGCAGCCCTACTGCAGCTGCAAAGACTTCTACTACCATCTGATAAGGGGGGTAAAGCAGACTTGCTACCACCTAGAAGCTGCGAGAATCGCAAAGCAAACAAACACATACTGCGAAATAGCATTCTCCGATGAAGAATACCAGCATCTACTCCAAGCGATATTAAACGATCTCACAGCCAAAAAGAAAAAGATATAGAGCAAAAGTAGATATCCAAAATTGAGCCTCGGTAGCTCAGCCCGGCAGAGCACTTGCCTTGTAAGCAAGTCGTCGGGGGTTCAAATCCCCCCCGAGGCTTTCATTAGTATTAAAGGGTATTCCATAATAACTGTTCTGAATTTGAGTAATCGACATCTCTAAAAAATTAAGAATAATGCATCCTTTACATTCTTTACATTCAGAAGGGAGACAAAATCTTCCACTTTATTTATGGTGGGGACGGTGGGACTTGAACCCACGACCTACAGGTTCCCCCGCGCCCTAGCTCCAAAGGGCACATCATCCAAACCTCTGTCAGCGAACCCATAGTTTACAGGCCTCTGGAGCCTGCCGTCCTACCTCTCCAGGGCTGCTTGGAACCTTGCTAGACTACGTCCCCACGTACGAGAAACCTTATATTTTCGAGAGATCGTAGAGTTGGTATGCCATTGCAGGCGCTGAAGGAGT
>CAYQXI010000026.1:0-6514 GCA_964421575.1 uncultured Nitrosopumilales archaeon | reverse complement strand
TGGGCTTGAGGTCAAGGATCTTGATGTGATAGAGTTGAATGAGGCATTCGCAGCGCAAGCTATAGCCTGCATAAGAGAGCTCAACTTCGATCTTGAGAAGACTAACCCTGTTGGTAGCGGCATCGCTCTAGGTCATCCAATAGGCGCCACAGGAACTAGACAAGTAGTTACAATACTACATTATATGAAGAGGATGGGTCTAAGGCGTGGTCTTGTGACCATGTGTATAGGCGGCGGCCAAGGCATGGCTATGGTAATCGAAAGACCGTAAACATCTTTAACCCACTTTATGGATTAGAATGGTGGTTGGTATGTCTTTAGGGATTAAGAAGGTTGGTGTAGTTGGAGCAGGAGTTATGGGCTCTCAGATCGCCGAAATTATGGCGCTAAATGGTTTCGAGGTGAAGGTAGCGGAGCAAACAGAAGAATTAAAGCAGCGTGCATTATCTAACATAAGAAAGATTCTGAACGAACTGCTCGAATACCAAAAAACCAGAGCTGACAGGGAGATAAAGAGAGCTGAGCAGACGCTAGGAATACAGCTTTCAGAAGACCAGAAGGCTTTGGTTAGAGAGAAGCTAAAGCCTCAGTTTGATGAAGCGGCTATAGAGCAGATTTATCAACGTATACACCCAACACTCAACTTAGAAGACTTCAATGACGTAGACTTGGTTATAGAATCCGTGTTTGAGGAGCTTGGTGTTAAAAAGGAAGTGTTCAAGAAGCTTGATGGGATCGCGCCCCCTCACGCTATATTAGCATCTAACACATCCTCAATATTGATTAGCGAGATAGCTTCAGCGACTAAGAGGCCGGATAAAGTCATAGGGATCCACTTCTTCAACCCACCCACCCTACTACCCCTAATAGAAGTGATCCCTGGGTTAGAGACGAGTCGAGAGACGGTTGATACTGTAATGAACTTCTGCAGATCCATAAAGAATCATAGATCGAATATGCAGCCCATAATCGTCAAAGACATACCCGGATTCCTTGTGAATCGCATCCTTTTGGCTATGCTTAACGAAGCCTTCGCTTTATATGAGGAAGGTGTAGCCTCTATGGAAGATATTGATCTTGCTATGAAGAGCGGTGCTGGTATGCCGATGGGTCCGTTTGAGCTTGCTGATCTGATAGGAATAGATGTGCTCTACCACATAGATCAAAGCATCAAAAGTTTACAGGGTGGAAATACGATGCCGAAGCCCGTTCACATACTCCGTAAGATGGTCGCTGCGGGTAGGCTCGGCAGAAAGAGTAAAAGGGGTTTCTACGAATATCAGTGACCCGAGTTTCGGTCTGAGATGCAGAAAGTCGGCGTAGTTTTGCACCTCGCTAAGAGCGGCAGACTGATAGTCAAAGCTAGTGTAACAGATATTAAAGTTGGTACGTTACTCTACGACATGAAAGGGAAGAGGGTTGCGAAGGTAGCGGAGGTCTTCGGGCCTGTTAAAGAACCATATCTTTCTTGTATTCCGCTGACCGATAGGGTTAAGAAGCTCGAGGGGCAAGAAGTATATATTCATCTAACCGAGGGAGAGAGATGAGTAGCGGTTTAGATGACTCTTTGAGATGTAAGATTTGTGGTGGAAGGTTAATTGGTGATTTAGAGCGTGGTGAAGCCTTCTGCTCAGTCTGCGGCTCTGTCTTGGATGAGCGGCTTGTAGACTTAGGCCCTGAATGGAAGGCGATAGATTATGAAGAGAAGGAGAAGAAGGTGAGGGTAGGATCACCTATAACACCAAGGTTCCACGACTACGGGTTAGGTAGCGAAATCGAGCAAACCCAGAATTATGAGCAGACAAAAGAATCACTTAGAGTCTGGCAGAAGCGTCTAAGAACATCTACGTCAGCGGAGAGAAACCTAGCGCAAGCGTTGTCCAAGATCAACGATCTATGTGAATGTTTAAAGATGCCTATCGTTGTTGCTGAAACAGCTGCGCGCACCTATCGGCAGCTGCTAAAGAAAGGTGTTGTAAAGAGCAAGTGTGTGGCGAAGGTGACAGCAGCTATAGTCTATTTCTCCGCAAAGGTTCACGGTATTGAAAGAAGTGTTAAGGAGGTTTCTGAAGCTGCTGGTGTGGATATGAAGGCGGTCAACAAATACTACAGGTTGATCGCTTCAGAGGCACCGGTAGATCACCCGCCTCTACCTACTGTTGAAAAGCAGATAGCGAGACTCGCAAATCTTATGAAGGTTAGTGCAAAAACCGAAAGGTTAGCGCTGTGGCTCTATAAAGCGACGAAGTCTGCAACTATCCAAGACGGTAAGTCACCTAGCGGTCTGGCAGCCGCATACATCTACATAGCTTCTGTTATGAACAGCGAAAACATTCCTCAACGTGAAGTAGCAGCAGTAGCCGACATAACCGATGTTACGATTAGGCATAGGTACCGAGAGATACTCGAAAACTTTGTTATTAAGCAGACGCTTAAACCCTTAAAGGACGCCGCCTAGGCGAGTTGTAAACCCCTTTTGAGGAAGATAATCGATCTAAGAAGCGATACAGTAACCCTACCGACTGAAGAGATGCTTGAAGCAATAAGAAACGCTGCTCTAGGTGACGATGTGTTTAGAGAAGACCCTACAGTCAACGAACTAGAAGCCCTAGCCGCTAAAAAGATGGGTAAAGAAGACGCTTTACTAGTTACAAGTGGAACGCAGGGAAACCTAGTTTCTATACTTTCTCACACGGAGCGTGGTGATGAAGTGATATTAGAGGCTGATGCACACATCTACCATTATGAGCTCGGAGGTCTCTCTGCCATAGCGGGTGTTCTGCCGAGGCTCGTCAAAGGTGAGATGGGTGTCCCAGCGCCTGAAGATGTCGAGGAAGCCATTCGCCCTCCGGACCCCGACTTACCCAAAACCACCCTCTTGTGTTTGGAGAATACACATAATTTAGCTGGAGGCACCTGTATAACTCCTTCACAGACCCGTAAGCTCCGTGATGTGGCTACGAAACACGGGCTTAAGGTGCATCTTGATGGTGCACGCATATTTAACGCTGCGATAGCGCTTGGTGTAGACGTTAAGGAGCTTGTTGCCCCTGTAGATTCAGTTATGTTCTGCCTCTCGAAGGGTCTTAGCGCACCTATAGGTTCACTAGTAGTGGGCTCTAGCTCCTTCATAGAGGAAGCTCGTAGGATGCGAAAGATGCTGGGCGGAGGGATGAGGCAAGCCGGGATTATAGCCGCCGCTGGCATAGTCGCGCTTGAAAAGATGGTTGATAGGCTTAGAGAAGATCATGCTAATGCGCGTCTGCTAGCCGAAGGTTTGGCTAAGATTGATGGTATAAAGATAGATCTTAGAAGAGTTCAAACCAACATAGTTATGTTTGACGTATCAGACCTAGGCTTAACTGGCAGAGAATTTGTAGAGATGCTCTTAAATTATGGTGTGAAGGCTCTTACGCTAAGAGGTAACGTCGTCCGTATGGTCACGCATCGAGGTATAAGTAGGGAGGACATTCTTAAGACCTTGGATGCTGTGAACGAAATCTGTAGAAAAAAGTTGATATAAAACCACTCACCTACTCTAAAATAATAAGAGAAAAATGGTGTGTGCTATGCAGCAGCAAACAGACGGCAAAGAAGAGAAGGGACTTGACCTTACCTCCAGAGTATACAAGCTGGTCGTAGAGCACGGTAAGGAGGGGATTCTTCAGAGCGAGCTATGGAAGAAACTTAACTTGACTAGCAGAGACGGGTCAAGGTTAGCGATAAGGCTTGAAAAGAGGGGGCTTGTAAAGAGGGAGCGTGTTCTTGATAACGGGAGATGGACATATAAACTGACACCCCTACGCCTACCGATTCAGATAAAATCGATAGAGCAGGCGCCTTGCATAACCTGTGGTTCAGAGAGTAAATGCGCACCTAACGGCGTAGTCACACCATACACTTGTGATAAGCTTATAGAGTGGGTTAGGCAAGATTACATAGCCAGCACAAAAGGCAACGCTGCGAACCAGTAGAAGGTGTTTATCGAGTCTTGAGGTTAAGAGAAGCCAAGAAAGACCTATATCGGCGTCTCGCTGTGGAACAAGGCTACAGGAGTAGAGCAGCATTCAAGCTCATACAGATAGATAAACGCTACCACATCTTCCAAGAAGGTGACAAAGTCTTAGACCTAGGATCAGCACCAGGCGGCTGGCTTCAAGTGGCTTCTGAACGGGTTGGTGTAAAGGGGTTTGTGGTCGGTGTAGATCTGAAGGGCATCCAGCCTGTTGCTAAAAATGTTGTGACTCTAAAGATGGATGTGTTCAGCGAAGACCTCGTTGATGCGGTTAAATACTATACTAAGGGTTTAGTCGATGTTGTGCTCTCAGACCTCTCACCTAATGTGTCTGGCATCTGGGATCTTGACCATATTAAGCAGATAGAGTTGACAAGAAGGGTGATCTCACTCCTACCACAATTATTAAAGCCTTCTGGCTCAGCCGTGTTAAAGGTCTTTGACGGAGAGGAGCTTCAGATCGTAAGGTCTCAGTTAAAGAAGATCTTCGAGAGGGTGGATATAACGAAGCCACCAGCAAGCAGAGGGCAGAGCAGCGAACTTTACTTCGTATGTAGAGGCTACAAGCCTGAGCAAGACCTATTTCAGACTTAAAACAGCCCCCTCAACCTCCCTCTTTGGCGCATCAGTCCTCACACCCTTTGGGTTAAATACGGTTCTAGCAGCCCTAAATCCTCTAGCCCTAAGAGAGCCTATAACATCTTTAACAGATGGTGTCACCACCTTCAACAACTCGGCTAACTCATCTACAGTATAGTAGGTCGGTGGAAGGTCACACTCATCCAACGCTGTGGTGAAGATCTTATCCTCAACCTTAAGGTGCTCTAATCTAAGCGTCAAAGCTGCTTCAAGAACACTCCTTGAGAAGAGTGGGCCAATCCAAAGAGGACCAGCGCTCAGCATCTTCGCCCCGCAGGTTGGACAGAGTTCTCTTCGCTCTCCACTCTCTCTGTGACCGCAGCCGCTACATTGGTTTATGTACCCTATCTTCTCTAAGTTTTCATCCGCTTTTAAGGCGCCGTTTTCTAACGTAAGGTACACTCTTATGTAGTGTCTGCTTGCGTGTGCAAAAACAGGTGTTATACCAGCATTAATACTCATGGCTTGCTTTGCCGCTGCGCTGAGGAGAAGCCTAGCCCCGACCTCATTACCGTATTCACATCGCATAGACAACCCACCATATTTCCTTAACGCCACTTTAGGGTATACTCCACATAATACTGCCGTGTCTGTTGCTGTGAGGGAGATCAAGCCGCCCCGCTTAACAGCCCTTAGAGCAAATGGTAGATAGGGTAGGGGGGAGCCAAAGGGGTCTATATCTACTATATCGAAACGTTTTCCCGGTGTTGAATGCTCAGCCAAAAAGACCAGCGCATCTTTGGTTGAAAAGACGCACTTATCAGACACACCGTTCAACTCCGCCGCCTTTCTAGCGAGCTCAATCGCCGTAGGGTTCAGATCATTAAGGTAGACTAAAGCGATTTTGCGGCATTCTTTAGCCACTCGAAGCCCTCTTGCACCAACACCAGAAAGCACGTCAGCGAAGGTTACATCCGCACCTACTAAACTAGCATAGGCACTGTAGATCCTTAGCGAAACATCTCTACTCAGCTTAGCCGCAGGATTATAGAATGCGGGGATTTTTACTGGGATCTTGCCGAATACGCTCATTTTTGGGGCTAAGATTATCGTGTCGCCTTCTTTAACCTCCACCACCTCAGCACCAGAGACCAACCGATCTTCCACCCTCTTTTAGACCACTACCCACTTGGTTTAGGTTGCTGCCCCCCTCTTACTCTGCGGAGGGCTTCTGCTAACTCATAGATCACTCTGGTCTTATTCGTCTTCTTCTCTATCGCTATATACCCAGATTGGATGTGGCTCCTCTTAGGATGGCGGGCTTGAAAAGGCTTAGGCGTATAGCCAAGGAGAGAGGCTGCTTGGCAGAGTTCATCTAAGGTTGGTGACTTCACCGCCTTATCTAGGGGCACTCTCCTGCCCTCAGACCTAGATAATGTTGAGTTGAAATAATCCAACCATATTATTAGGTGATCGTATTCTTTCAACTTTTCACAAGCACAGCGTTTACTACACCGTCTTGACCGGGTCTAGATGTAACCCTAGCCAACCCCAGTTCAGTCTTTATGATTGTGCCCTTGGTTATCACTTGCCTACGCTCATAGTCCTTGTTAGCTAGGTTCTTAACCACACCAAGTATCTTCACACGCACAACCTTATTCGACTCATCAACAACATTAGCATACTGGACCTTCTTCGCAGCAACCTTAATATTCCCACCCCTGACGCGGCGGATCACAATTTCGTCTTCACCTATTGTGGTCTCTGCTGGATATCGGTCTCGCTCGTATGCTCTCCTTGAGCGCGCTGGTTTCCTTCTACCGCCTGTAATCTTCCTCTTAAGTAGGTTCTCTACTGCCTTCACCATGCTCCTCCCACAGCAGACAAGACTCTCCTACTTTAGGATATAAAAGGTTGTAG
>CAYQXI010000025.1:0-42997 GCA_964421575.1 uncultured Nitrosopumilales archaeon | reverse complement strand
AGCCGAAGGCTCCGTACCCTAACCAAACATCCTCCACAAATACGACCTCTTCTTTAGGTATTCCAAATACTCTGACTAAGAGCTCGAAGTCAAGGTCTATGCACTTATCCTTCCAATATCCTTGCCCATCTGCTATGCTGTGTTGACCTATCATGCAGAATGAGGTGTAGTGCCTACCGGTGACCCCCACACTCGGTATATCATTAAACCTTAGACATATCTGCGGCACAATGAGCGGGTTAGCGGGGAGCTCAAATACTACCCTACCCCCCTCAACCCTCTGAAAGTTCACTATTGAGGCTACTGTGAAGTATAGATCTGGTCTCCACCGGCAGACAACAGGGTATCGCTTTATGCTCGCATGTCCACGCTCAACGAAAAATGATTCGATCAGCTTCCACGCTTCAACATACCCTATCCGACGCTTTGTCGGCGGGTCGCCCAAGAAGGTGTAGGTGCTGCACGGATACTCTGGGCAGAACTCTCTATCACCTAATGTCCAGAAGTACCTTCCACAGCCTCTGCACCTTCTCCTACTAAACCCCTCTCTGGTAAAGAGCTCAACCTTATAGTACCTATCTGGGTCTGCAGAGAACTTTCTTCGTAGTTCTTCCTTATCTTTTTCAGCCAAGGGCAACCTTATACCATCACAACACTTTATTATTTACGTTTTATTAGCTTCGACTCTTTTCCGAAGGGGATTCTTGCTACTCAGTAACCTTAACTTCAGCTGCTGGTGCTGTGAACCCAACTTTCCTATGGGTGCCATCACAGTTTGGTTTTTTGCCGGAAGCACCGCATCGGCAGAGCGCAGTAACTGCCTTACCATCCACTTCAATCAGATAGGGTCCGTTTTCACGCGCCTTTATTACAACTCTGCTCATATCAATAGTTTATTAGGGTAAGGTTAAATAATTAAAAGTTTATTATACCGCGTTAAAAGAGGTTGTAAGTCAGATTGGACAGGGTCAGAAGGCTCTCTTTGCTATTGCTTGAGAAGTACGGTAACCTATTTACTACAGACTTTGAAAAGAACAAAGAAGTTTTATCACGAGTAGCCATTATCCGATCTAAGGAGCTGAGAAACGAGATCGCAGGCTACATAACGCGATTAATGAATCGAAACAAAGGTCCTCAGCAAAAAACTGAAGAAGCTTAGTATAATGGTTTTACGTAAGATGTTTTCCTTGTGGATTTTTGAAGGTTTTCTTAACCCTCTCGCCACATATACTTTCTAAGCCTAAAGATATATGCCTCCTTCTACCCTATCCTTAAAGGCGAGTTAAGAGATGATAAAGGTACGCTTCCTAGGCCATCTAGCAGCACAATTTAAGGAGGAGATGGAGTTTCCGGAAGACAAGATAAGTGTAGAGGGGCTGCTAAACAGATTGAACCTTAGAGAGGGGCCTAAGATAACGAGGGCTAATACGCTTATTTTGGTTAATGGTGTAGAAGTCTCAGCCTTAAAAGGCGATAAAACTGAGGTTAAGGCTGGTGACCTAATTACACTAATACCGATAAGCCACGGTGGATGAGGATGTTCACATTAGAAGTTGAGGGTAGAAGGTATGCTGCTCAAGGGGTAAGAGATGCGGATATAAAAGATCCCGAAGCCTTACTACAAGAAGTGAAGCAGATATCTAACACCCCGATCGTGTTGGTCGATGCAGATCTTGTCGCAGGGAGGCGCCACATCGAGCTCCTATTGAAGCAAGCATACGAAGCAAGCAGAAGAGGATTGACATACGCTAAGCAGCCAGAGATCGATCTTCTAGCTAGGGTGGCGTGTGAAAACCAGCTTAAGAAGGCGGTAGAGAAGGCGGGTTTAAAACCTCGAAGAATGAACATCGTCGCCTTATCGCTAGGTGAAGGCTCCTTCCCCGCAAAGCTCCTTAAGATACTTGAATCACTCGGCACGCTGGATGATAATGTAATCGAGTTGACGAGCGAAAAGTCAGCCAACCTGCTTTCTCAACACGCTCTAGCACAGACCCAAGCCTCCACCTTAATTGATGGTGATCCACTACCCTATCTTCTGGCTGAGAAGTCAGCGTTGCTCGCCTGTGAAGCCAAACCTTAAGTTAGCCCCAACGATCTCAGAACACCGAATATAGTTTCTTTGCTTATAGCCCCCTCTCTAACCACCACTGGTTCTTCTCTGCTTATATCAACCACCGTAGACTCTTTACCTAACACAACCCTACCACCATCAAGGTAGAAGTCTACACTCTGCCGCAGACTATTGACGGCTTCCTCAACCGTTAAAGAGGGCTTTTCACCAGATCGGTTAGCGCTCGTGCCAACTAAGAAACCGCCTGCACCCTCTATTAATTTGAGTGCGCAATTGTGGTTTGGAACCCTAACGCCAAGCGTCTTAAAGCCGCACATTAGATTTTCAGGTAGAGAGATGTTAACCTTGATCGGCGCTGCGATCGTAAGTGCTCCGGGCCAGAATTTAGAGGCTAACGCTGCCCCAACTTTGCCTAACTCAACTAACTGCTCCGCTCTTTCTATGCTTGAGACTAGAATTGGTATCGGCCTACTCGGCCGCCCTTTAACCTTAAAGATCCTATCAACAGCATCCCCATTAAACGGATCGCATCCTAATCCATACACTGTATCTGTGGGGTAGACGACTAATCCTCCTTGAGAAACTACTCTCGCAGCCTCTTTAATAGCCTCTTCACTAGCGCATCCCATAATCTTGATGGGTCGCATGGCTCATCTCTCTCCTTTTATCAAAAAGCTTATTAATGGTATCTAATCGGATAGACGATGCTCTAGAGGTAATGGTTATGTCCGAGGAAGAAGAATTCGAGGAATTCGAGGAGGACTTTGAAGAGGACTTCGAAGAAGAAGAGTGGGAAGAGGAATACGAGGAAGAGGAAGAATACTAAGCAAGAAGCGACAAGGGTAGAAGAGCCTACCCATAAGTTTATTTTTCCCCTTAACCCTACTTGACTCGATGAGGTATGAGGATAACATTATCCGTAATAAAAGCCGACATAGGGAGCCTCGCCGGGCATCACATGGTACACCCAGAGCAGATCAAAGTCGCCCAAGAAAAGCTGGCTGAAGCTAAGCAGAAAGATCTCCTAAGAGACTTCTATGTGACAGCAGTCGGCGATGACCTCCAACTTATAATGACCCACACAAAAGGAGTGAACAATAGCGAAATTCATGGTCTAGCTTGGGAGACATTTAAGGAAGTTACTGAAAAGGTCTCTAAGAAACTTAAGCTATATGCTGCCGGGCAAGACCTACTTGCAACCGCCTTCTCGGGGAACTTGAAAGGCATGGGCCCTGGTGTAGCTGAAGCAGAAATCGAGGAGAGGGTGAGCGAGCCTATAGTTGTCTTTATGGCCGATAAGACCGAGCCCGGTGCTTGGAACCTACCTTTATACCGAATATTTGCAGATCCATTCAATACTGCTGGATTAATAATAGATGAGAAGCTCCACACAGGCTTCACATTTAGAGTAATGGATGTTATAGAAGATAAGGTCGTAGACCTTCACACCCCTGAAGAATCCTACGACCTCCTCGCACTCATAGGAACACCAAGCAGATATGTCATACACAGCGTCTACCGAAGAGCAGACAACCTCTTAGCAGCTGTAGCAAGCACAACAAGACTTTCACTAATAGCCGGAAGGTATGTGGGCAAAGACGACCCAGTTATGTTCGTAAGAGCGCAACACGGTCTACCAGCTGTAGGAGAAGTACTAGAGCCCTTCGCCTTCCCCCATCTCGTAGCTGGGTGGATGCGTGGCTCACATAATGGCCCCCTTATGCCTGTCTCTCTTAGGAATGCGAGGTGCACGAGATTCGACGGCCCGCCGAGGGTCGTAGCCTTAGGCTTCCAGCTCAGCGAAGGCATGCTTGTCGGACCAGCAGACCTCTTCGATGACCCAGCATTCGACCGAGCTAGAAGCATAGCTAACGAAGTAGCGGACTATATGAGGAGGCACGGACCATTTATGCCAGCTAGGCTAGAGCCGGAGGAGATGGAGTACACGACACTCAGCAATGTGCTGAAGAAGTTAGAGGCCAGGTTCAAGCCAGCATAGCACTAACAACTATCTCTAAGGTTTAGGCGTAGGTGTGTAGAGGTTCAGCCCAGTGACGCTATCGTAGGCTCTAGCCAATTCCACGCCGCTGAGTTCAACGATAAGCACCTCTCCTGCGAAGACCGTAGTTCCTTTAAGAAGATGCCCACCTTTAAGTCTACCTAATCTGTCTGAAAAGACTGCGTGCGCGTGCACAACCACTTTACCATCTAGTGTTGCGATATTCCCTATGCAACTCAAGAGTTCCATAGGCTCCTCAACAACCTCTTCGACATACTTTTTCGCTGCTTGCTCATAGTAGGCAAAGGCGGCTTTCTTAACCGCACCTAGGGCGATGAAGAAAGCGGCATCCACCTTCTGCTCTCTGGCGAACTCCTCTAAGGAAGAGAGGAGGTCGGATTCAAAATCCATTCTGCAGACTAATACTCGCCCTATCTTCGCCTCTTGCCAGATCATCTCTAACCCAACTCTCCTAAGGAGACCATCCATATTTACATATCTTCGCTCCAAGCTACGGAAGTAAGATATTATTACCCCCACCTTCCCCACTTAGATACGTAGAGCGCGCGGGGGTTGCCAAGCCAGGTCAAAGGCGCAGGTGCCCCAAAAGGCTGCGAGACTGAGGAGCCACACGCAGAGCTCCTGTCCCGTAGGGGTTCGTGGGTTCAAATCCCACCCCCCGCACTTCAGAGAGTTATCTGAAACAAACCGTCGTTGGACTCGAGGTACCTACGCTATCTGCGTTGATCATTTGATGTTTTTATGACCAAAAGGTTAAAAATAGTGTTCTTCACATTGCTACTCCGAGGTGCAAATACATGGTTTTGAAAGTGGGTTTTGCGAAGGTGGGGTGTATAGGTAGTGCAGTGTTGATCGAATACCTTCTGGATGAGCGAGCAGAGCGTGAAGATATAGATGTTAGAGTGGTGAGCTCGGGCGCAAAGCTAGGTGTTGAACAGGCTACAGAGGTGGGGCAGAAGCTCGTTGAAATGAAACCAAATCTGGTGATTATAACCAGTCCTAACGCAGCCTTACCAGTCCCGACTAAGCTACGTGAAATATTTAAGGAGGCGGGTCTTCCCACTATCATCGTCTCTGACGCTCCTGCAAAGAAAGCTGTGAAAGCTATTGAAGAAGCAGGTCAGGGCTACATTATCGTTGAGGCTGACTCTATGCTTGGTGCGAGGAGAGAGTTTTTAGATCCGGTGGAGATGGCTCTATTTAACGCACATATCGTGAAAGTGCTCGCTATAACAGGCGCCTTTAACATACTGAGAAATGAGATAGATGCGGTGATAGATGCTCTGAAGCGTGGTGAGAAACCAACTCTGCCACGTGTGGTTATAGATAAGGAGAAGGCGGTCGCCAACTCTGGTCTGCAGAACCCCTATGCTAGAGCTAAGGCTATGGCGGCATATGAGATGGCGAGGAGGGTTGCTGATCTTACAGTAGAGGGCTGCTTTGTCGTCAAGGAGATGGAGAGGTATATGCCTCTGATAGCTGCGGGGCACGAAATGTTGGCTGCGGCAGCTATGCTCGCTGACGAAGCCAGAAGCATAGAGAAGTGTAATGACACGGTATACAGGTCGCCGCACTATGATGACGGTACCATATTGAGAAAGTTCAAGTTTGCTGAAAAGCCTTCTAAACCCTCTGCTTAAACTCAAAGGACTAGCTTAGCCGCTGAAGCTTAGCCCCTCTATTAGCTGCCGCCGTAACGAAGACTTTTTTATTAAACTCTGAGCCTAGCAGAGGTTCTAAAGATAGCGCCACCTTTCTAGCCTCCTTCACCCCTTGCACTAGCGCGTAGACTGTAGGTCCCCAAGAACTTTGCCCTACCGCTTTTGCACCCGCTTCTAGCATCTTTCTGCAGCTTTCTTCGGCTAATCTGCTTGCGTAGATCCCACCTTGAATCTTCTCGAAGCATTTACCTGTTAGTATCTGGATCTTTGTGAGAGCTTTTCCGAAGGTATCTATGTCCCGCTCTATTAGTGCTGGAATTAGGTTTAGGTGCACTAGTCTGCATATATCTACAGCCCACTCTTTTCTCGGTGTCGGTAGAGTGTCGAATGCCTTCTTCTCCTCTTCTCCGCTAAGCCCCCTGCTTTCCTCTGTCACCGCTACTACAAATAGCCAATCTTTTGGGAAGGGGTGCCTGAAGACAATAGGTGCTACGCTCTTTCGCTCCTTCTTAGATCTCTCCCATTGGTCTACTTTATGCCCAGCATCTACTATGAAACCGCCGTATTTGAAAACCCCTATTCCAACGCTTGAGATTGACGCTCTACCCGTGAGCACAGCAGCCTCCTCCACAGAGACCCTTAGATTGTTTATTTTGCTGATGAGCGAAGCTACCCCTAACGCTGATTGTGTACCTGAGCCTAATCCTACGTGCATAGGTATAGTCTTTTCAACAGTAATCTTGCACTTGACTTTGGCGTTTACAGCCTTTATAAAACGCTCTGCGAAAGCCTTGAACCTCTCCGCTTGCTCGCCCTCCACCACTAGCCTATCTGATTCTTCAGCGGTCAGAACTATATTTGGATACTGTATACCAACCCCGATAGATCCGAATGCTCTACCTAGGTCTCCTCTTAAATCGATCAAACCCATGTGTAGTCTGCTAGGTGTCTTTATGGTGAGCTTCATATTCGGAGAGCACCCTCCTACAGTATGCATATATTTCATCTGCAGCTTGAGCGTATGCGGAGTGTTTCGCTACCCTAGAGATGATGGAGCGGTGGTGCTCTATGAGGGCGAATAGCTTTCTAGCCTCGTTTAAATCTGATTCAGCATATGGTCTTATTCTAGTTGCGTGTATTATACACTCCATCAAGGCGTGAGGTGCCCTAGAATACGGTTCAACCCTCTTCATCTTAGGTCCTTTTGTTGAGAGGATTATGCACTCGAAGAGTGCGCGTTGCTCCCCCTCTCCAACGATTCGGTCTACGCTTACACTCAAGACCGCATCAGCTTTCCTTAGCTCAGGTGAATCTACGGCATCCGAACGCTTAAACATTCCCTCTAAGTGTTCACCTTTAAGAAATTTTAGGGCTAAAAAGTAGTACAGCAATGGGTCTGAGCAAAAGTTTACAGTTGCGCAACCTGTCCTAACAAGATTACGGTAGGTAGCTGTGTTTGTATAGGGGCGTATAGCCACTTTACCACCTCTTAAAGGGGTTATGCCCATCGGCGCAGCATTTGGGGTGTTGTCGGGGTTCCAAGTGCATACTATCCCCTCATATATGTGCCCAATTTTAAGCCCAAACTTCTTAAGCAAATATTTAGAACTCAGCGTGCCATCCAAGATGCGGTTGAATATGCCTCGTAAAAGCTTTACGCTCTCTACAAGGTGTTAAGAGGCACTTACAATCCATTAGAAGATCAGGTGCGCAGCAAAAATTCCTCGAAAGCTAAAACTTGCTCACCAAAAGTTCTAGAACCTTTGCTCTCTATTAGAAGCTGCGTTAAGTGCCTCGAGAAAGTCCTATGGTTTAAAATCAAACTCCACATATATAGACCCGTGTAGAGGTTTATCTTCTTTGACCATATTTCTCATAATATATGAAATCTTTAAGTTCTTTTCTAGGTGGGGCGGGAGGAACCTCAAGCGGGTAGCCTATAGGCATAAGCTCTACCACAGTTACCCCGGCGGGTACTTCAAGAATTTCGCAAGCTTTTTTGTCGTCAAAAGCCGCTACGTGGAGTGTACCTAAGCCTAGGCTATGCGCTGCTAGGCTGATGTTGTGAAGGGCTAAGGCAACATCAAACAAGTAAAAGTCTTCCTTATCAACTAGCGGCTTCCCTTTGTAGAAGCCTGAAAGTCCAAGTTTTGCACAAGCGACTATAACTACTGGAGCGTTTTTAACAGCGTCTACTGCGGGATTCCGTGGATATAACGTTTCAGCAAGCTTCATTTTAGTTTCAGGATTTGTAACTATTATGAACTCCCAACATTGAGTATTAGCCCAAGAAGGCGCCCATCGCGCAGCCTCTAGAACAGCTTGAAGCTTATCCTCTTTAATCGGGTCAGGTTTGTATTTTCTTATAGATCTACGTGTTTTTATAGCTGTGATCACATCCATATCGTCCACCTTCGGTGCTGATATTTGCTGGAAATTAATAAAAATTTCATTAAAAGAGTTCTGAATCTTGTATATATCCTTTACCTGTCTTCAGGGCGATCTCGGCTTTCTGCAGCTCTCTACCTAGGTAGGCTGCGTGGTCAAGCCTAGAGACAAGCCCTAACTCTATGATCTTCCTTACGATCTTCGATGCTTCTCTGCCGTAAATGATTACATCTACTTCCTTAAGCGAGCGCGGGTAGTGATAGACAACTATTTGAGAGTTTTCTCGATCAACCGCTATCTTGAAGGAACCTCTTTGATCCATACATACGGATTCCTCACCATTCGCCTGAACCCTCCCGCAAGGCTCACCTACCCGAATGAGTGGGTCGTCTCTAAGCCTCTTCTCTTTAAGCACTAGTAGATCTAAACCAAGGTCTTTGGGCACCGAGCTCCTGCAATAGGCTAGGTACATCATTTTGCAAGCCTTCGCTAGCTCTTGCACAGCCCCTCTAGTTTTAACACTGGCTTCGGTGGCCAATACTATGGATGCGCCGAGCTCCATCGCTAAACCGGCTAGAAGCGCGTTGACTCCAATAGAGTCAGCATCTAGGAGCTCGCTAACATTTGCTAGCCCCATAAAGAGGGGTGTATAAGGTTCCTCTTTCCTAAAGAGGTAGTGTGCGACCAGAGACTTCACCAAACCGGGAGTTATCAGCACATCTGTGATAGGGTCTGCGATAACCTTAGTCATGCCGAGGCTCCTAGCGAGCTGTAAGTTTTCTCTAAGCGCTTTTACTCTTTCTTGAGGGTCTTTGGGGAAGTAGCCCGCCTCCGTATGTGAAGGTATTATGACCGACGGGACATCTTTCGCGAAGGTCGAGGCTTCCTCTACTGTGCCTCTGTCGAAGCTAAGGATTATGTCTACACCGGCTTTAACCGCCTCCTTACACTCGTTAACATCTAAAGTGTCTATACTTACTGGTTTGTCTACGTGCCGTTTGAGGAGCTTTACTATTCTGCCAGCGTCTTCAGGTCTGCTCTCACGCGCGATCATACCTACATCGATTATATCAGCACCAGCAGATATGTAGTAGCTCGCTCTCTTTAGTATCTCTTCTTCACTAAGCAGAGGGGCGTCTACGATCTCAGCCATAACTCTCATCGGCAACCCGTAACCTACACTTAACTTGCCAACCTTAATTCTGCCCGCTTCACTGGCTTTGAGCGCCTCTTCTTCACGTTCTCTAAGGTAGGTTTCAACCTCAGCCCTCAATCTACTAGCAAGAAGCTCACACGCAGGTATAGTCTTGGATAGTTCGACCGAGCCTAACAGATTTAGCACCGCGGGTAGATCAGCAGCGTACTTAGGTCCCTTATACACGGGTATACCTACAGCCTTTTCAACCACCTCAAGATCGCCGAGACATAGACCGGGCAGAAGAATCATATCGTAGTGCTTGACGTCTTCTTCCCTTAACTTGCGCGCTATGTAAGTTGTGTTTAGTAGGGCGGCCACTGGTCTTGGAAGCACTAAAACGTCACAATCAACATTAGTTGATCTAACTTGCTCTTTAACCACTTCTGCGGCTAGCTGTGCGGTGACGAGGAGTACTCTCATATCAAACAGCAAAGTGGTTAGGAGTGATTAAAAAATCTGTCCATGCTTCTGGTGGATGAAAATAGGGCATTATGCATTCTACTTGAAACTGACAAACCTCTTTATTACCAGATCAATGGGCTTCTAGAATTGTAGGAGATATGCGAGTTGACAAGTGGCTTCGACTGTTCAAGCCTACAAAGCATTCGAAGGTTTACTTTCTGCTCTTTACCAGATGGTATGCTGTACCTAGCCTCGAGATTATAAGGAAGGTTAGAGCCTTAAGATCCTCAATAGGTATCTCAGTTAGTAGCGTCTCAGCACCGTAGAGTATGGAGGCGTAAGGTGGCAGCTCTTCGTCACCGGGCCAGTAGGCGAACCTTACTCTAACAGACGCGAGAGGTTCTATTTCGTAAGCCCAGAGTGCGTCAAGGTGCTCAACTAGCTTACCTCCGACCAGCTCAGCAGCCTTTTGTACCTCCTCTGGTTTGGCGTTGGGCATGATGCCGAGCAGTTGTGATGCGAAGACTCTATCATATCCACGCATAGTATCGGCTCCTCCAAAGCGGGCTATGCTGACCAGTTCGGTACTAGGTGGGGGTGGATCTGATTTAGCCAAGCAGCCCCTCTCGAAGCAGTTGACCACGATAGGTAGGTATTGGGCGTAGTGGCGGGGCTTCTCTAGCTTATCGAGATAATATAGGTCGATTCGCGGAGGCTTAATGCTAAATAGTAGTTCAAGACCCATGAAGGATGTTTTGAGCAGAGCATCGGATGCTACGCCACTCAGCTCAGCCTTCAGATATTTTGCGCCCCTAATAAGGGCGTCCCAGCTCTTTGATTCAAAGAGTGAGGATAGCTTGGTGAACCACCTCTCCTCTATCCCTTCGCCTCTTCGGAAACCCATATTCCCAAACGGATCCACCGAAGTCATACCTAAGTTTGATGCTCATTTACCTTATATAAGAAATGCGTTAAGAGGGCGCAATTACTTTGAAATAGTGTATGGTGTGTTTGAAGATGGATACTTTACAGTTAGGTGTTGTGGCTAGCATAGCGGTTGGCGCAGCGACTGGTTTAGGAGGAATTCTGGTGCTGTTTATTAAGAGCCTAAGCCAACGTATGTTAGACGCTCTACTAGGTTTTGCTGCTGGTGTAATGCTTGCAGCCACAGCATTTAGCCTCCTAATACCGGCTATAGAATATGGTGGGGTGATGCAAGCGGCTACCGCTTTTATTATAGGCAGTGTAGCAATATATTTTTTGGATAAATATGTTCCTCACGAACACATGTTTAAGGGTCGTGAAGGCCCCGCTTCGCGTCTATCCGGTGTAAGCCTTATCATTCTTGCCATTACTATACATAACTTCCCTGAAGGTATGGCTGTTGGTGTTTCATTTGCAGGGGGTGATTTAACAGCAGCGATAACATTAGCTGCAGCTATAGCGCTGCAGAATATACCTGAGGGGTCTGCTGTAGCTTTCCCCCTCGTTAGAGCTGGATTTGGGCGTGGTAAAGCTGCTTGGTATGCTCTACTTACTGGACTCTTAGAGCCAGTGGGTGCGATTGTTGGTGTTTCAATAATAGCTATATCGTTTAGGGTCTTACCAATCACTTTAGCCTTTTCTGGTGGTGCTATGGCTTTTGTGGTTAGCCACGAGATGATACCTGAAAGCCACAGATTTGGGCATGAGAAGGAAGCTACTTTCGGCTTTGTCTGCGGCTTCGCTGTGACGATGCTCCTTGATAACGCCTTTGGGTAAAGTAATCTTTTTTGGTAACCCCTTAATCTACACAAGGTGATCTTGGCTACGTTAACAGAAGCTGCTGAGATACTAGTAAAGGTGTGCGCGAAGGTTTCAGCAAATGAGACCGTGCTCATCATCTCAGACAAGGCGCAGGATGCTCAGATACTCGAGGCGCTCAAGCAAGCGGTGGAGCGCGTTGGGGCTAAGCCTAGGGTTATGGTCTATGATTCACTTGAGGGTGGTAGACTGCCCGCTCCCTATGAGTCCGCTTTTAACAGGGTGGATGTGGTCTTTGCTTGCAGCACCGAGCCCTTCTCCTACGATTACTTCTATGACTGCACCTCTAAAGGAGCTAGAGTGATAAGTATGTTTAGAATCAACACCTCCACTCTACTACGGACAATCCAAGTGGATTATGAGGAGCTGGCTGAGGAGCTAAAGGATCTTGGAAAGAGGTTAGAGAAGGCTAAGGTGGCTGAGGTGAAGACGCTCGCAGGCACGAACCTTGCAATGGAGCTTGCTGGAAGGAAGGCTAGGTTGGCGACGGGTTTAGCACATAACAAGGGTGATCTAACCTTCATACCCGCAGGTTCGGTGTGTGTTGCCCCAAAGGAGTTCACAGCCAAAGGTAGGCTCTTCATAGACGGCACGATCATAGGTGCGGGAAGGGTTCAGAAGCCCATTATGTGTATGATTCAGCGTGGTAGACTAACGGATTTAGCTGATGACCAAGCCTACCCGCTCCTGAGGCACAAACTCTCGAGAGATGAGGATGCAAATGTGCTATGTGAGCTAGGGGTAGGCACTAACCCGAAAGCGAAGGTAGTTGGAGGCATCGAGGATGAACGGGTAAGAGGCACCGTCTCCATAGGCTTTGGCGATAACACACTGCTCGGCGGAAAGATCAAAAGCCAAAACCATCTTGACGTAACCCTACTAAAAGGTACACTGATTCTTGATGGAGAGCTGGTAGTCGAAGCGGGGCAGATATTAGTTTAAAAACCTCCTACAGATCTACCTAACTTTGTGGGCCCGTAGCTCAGCATGGACAGAGCATCGGCCCTCTATCCGCCAAGAGGTGGAGAGCCGGGGGTCGCGAGTTCAAATCTCGCCGGGCCCGCTCCAACCCTACCGCTAAGTTCTAGAATGAAAAAGCAAGAACAAAAAGAGAGGGGGTTTAGTGGGGGGTTAGCGGCTTCTTTACCGGTTCTACGGTTTTTAGTGATGCGATCTTCGGCATATAATAGCTTATTGTGAGAATCATTCCCCAGCTGATGAGTGTGGCTATGGACATCGCTGTGCCTACGGTAGCCATCTCATGAAGCATTAGCGGTATGTCCGCTGGATTAGCCATAGCTGTTAGGAAAGGCGGCCACGGAACGACTTCTCCGTGCCAGACATGCTCTACCGCTAGGAGGATCACGCCACCCCAGAGTAATGCATTGAGAACCCAGAGCTTCAGCTTCTCAGCTACGCTCCGCGCTGTCTTCTGTAGTATCGACGTTATTATTGCCAAAGCCATTGGGACTAGGAAGCAGGCCACCGCTTATTACCTCCGTATTACCAAAACCTTATTTAGTAATACTATTTAAAGGTATTGGGGGAGACGTATGTGGCTGATAATATTAGCGTTTGCAGCAGCGATAGTCACGCCACTATGGTATAGAATGGCTGAAGACGACAAATATCTGCTGAAGGTTCTATGCCTCATACTCTGGGGTATAACGATAATGGTCTTCGTCGACCACCTCATGGGCTTTCTAAGGGAGGGTGGAGAATTTCTTGAGCTGACACCAGAAGCCACCGTTCTGGGCTTCATTATGCTTATCGCCGCACTCATCATCTGGGAGATCGTCCTCATACTTAAAGACCCTAAAAGAGTGCTCTACAGAAAGAAGAGCGGATAAAGACTCTTGTGTATATCCGCTCCTAGAAGGGGAGCATCAACTAGGTTAGATGAGGTGAAAACGCTTTTGCTATCTTTTATCTCAGAATTTTTAAACTCTGCCTAGATAAGAGTAATATTGGTTGGAAGGTGGGGGCGATGTCGAAGCAGATGGATGGTTTTCAGTTTAAGGACCCGAAGCATAAGCAAGATCTGGTTTTTAAAGTCGTTCCGATAGATTCTTTGGAGGTCGTTGCGCATCAGAGAAAACCTAGCAGCTACCACGTTACCCATCTAGTCTCTTCGATAAGGAGGGTCGGTTTTATCGTTCCTCTGGTGGTGGTTGAAAGGAACGGGAGATATGTGATTTTGGATGGTCAGCATAGGTTTTTGGCCGCTCAGAAATTGGAGCTAACAGAGCTGCCAGTAATCGTTGTTCCCGAAAGGCTCGCCAACCTTATGATGAATTTTAACATCGAGAAAGAGCTGAATATTAGGGAGAAGTCCTTCGTCGCTTTAAACATATACAGGCAGTATCTAGCTGAGAAACCTCAGCTTTTGGAGACAGACCCTGTCTTAACAGACTCGATAGAACAAGCCTACTACGTCACTCTAGGTATTGGATATGAGAGGGAGGAGAAGCTGAGGGGTGGGGTTTTAGAGTCGATTATGAAAAAGTGCGACTTCTTCCTAGATAAGCCTCTTCAGGATGGTTTGAAAGAGAGGGAAAGGAGGGCGGAGAGGGTTCTTCAGGTAAATTCTCTGATGTCGGAGATCGCCCAAAAGTTAAAGGAGATGGATAGGTGGCACCCCTTCGTCTTTCAACAGATCCTCTCATTTGCAAACCCCTATAAAAGGAAGAGAGAGATCATCAAATTTGATGATATGTTCAATACTCTCTTGCAGAATTTAGAGAAGGTTAAAGAGAACCCCGAAATAGTACTGAAAGAGGAAATCGAGGAGTAAAAGAGGAGAAACACCTCTACACTCCTCAACACACATTACACCAACAAACCCTCACACAACCCAAAGATTATCTATGAGCATTAACAGGTTTAGGGTTTGTAAATTATTTTGCCTGTGTCGTTTAGGGTGTGCAGCCCAACCTTTTCAGCCTCCTTTTTAAACTCTTTCGATGCGAGCTTCTCTAGGAATAGTTTGAGTAAGGGCTTTCTGAGCCTCCTCTCCTCTACAACGAAGTCGAAGTGCTCTTGTGTTATGGGTATGAAGTCTAAGTCATATATGTTGGCGGCATATTTTACTCCAACGACCACATCAGCATTCCCTTCTGCTACAGCCTTAGCGGCTTCTGCGTGTGAATGAACCTCAACAGAATACCCCCTTATCCTCTTCACCACTTCGCTGAACTTCAACCCCCTCTTCTCAATGGTCCTTCTCAGAAGCATGTCTTGAAGAGTCCTTGTGCCAGAACCTAGCGTTCGGTTCACCATCCTTACACCTCTCCTCAGCAGATCTTGGACGCTCTGGATATTCTTGGGGTTACCTTTGGCTACTATAAGCCCGATGTCCCTAATGTAGCCTCTTATTAGGGCAGCTCTGTCCGCTATCCAGTATCTTCGTAGAAAGGGTGTATTGTACTCCATGGTCTCCTCATCCAGCAGATGTATACCAGCAACATCCGCTTCGCCAAGCATTATCGCGCTTAACCCACCAGAAGAGCCTACTCTGACGATCTCATATGTAAAACTCTTCTCCTTCCTCATCAACCCAACTAAGATGTCTAAGCCCACGCAGTCGCTTCCTATGATCGTAAACTCCGGCAGCCTAATGGGTCTGCGGATAACTCCTCTATGCTCTGCTCTGGCTGAAGAGCCCTCTACGCTCTCTCTGACCCTCTTCTCTAACCCATAGTATTCGTTTAAAAGGTTTAAACCCACTTCGGTTAGACGGGCTCCACCACCAAATTCACCGCCTTTTCTAGCTTCAACAATGGGTTCGCCGAGGATCCTCCTCATATTATCGACAAGGTTCCAAGCGTGCGCATAAGATACACCAACAGCCTTCGACGCAGCCATAAACGAACCCAGCTTCTGAATACCCTCCAGTATCTTGGCTTCAGAAGAACCTATCACGCGCTTACCATCCACCTCTAGCCATACATCGAAGCGGGGAGTAAAGCGGCTCATCAACTTATTGTTGCACGATATACTTATAAATATATTGCAGCCGATATATCTAAGCGGATATAACGATGCAAAAAGGTTGGCTAATATTAATAGTAGCTCTTTTGGTTGTATCTTTGGTTCTCTTCGCCCCCACAAACCCTACTTCAACAATCCGCTCCAAGCTTGTTATAGCTACGACCACAAGCACAGTAGACAGCGGTCTTCTAGATTATCTTAAGCCATACTTTGATGCGCGGTTTGATGCAGATATGACTTGGCTCTACCTAGGCACAGGCCAAGCGATAGAGGTAGCGTCAAGAGGGGATGCTGACACACTTCTCGTGCACGACAGAGCGAGGGAGGATGCGTTTTTAGCTGCTGGGAACGGTATTCACCGCGTCACAGTAATGTATAACGATTTTGTGATCATCGGCCCTGCGAACGATCCAGCTGGTATAAGAGGGGCTGGTGAGGCTACAGAAGCCTTCAAGAGGATAGCGGAAGCGGGGGAATCAGGTAGGGCGCTATTTGTTTCACGGGGCGATAACTCTGGCACCCATGCTTTGGAGATGAAGATCTGGTCTGCCTTGGGCTTAGACCCTAGAGGAAGAAGGTGGTATATGGAAGCTGGGCAAGGTATGAGCCCAACTATACGCCTAAGCAGCGAGAAACAAGCCTACACGCTCAGCGATCGAGGCACTTGGGTTAAGCTGAAGAGCGCTTTTGGTGAGGCGCTTCGGCTTCAGATACTCTTTGAGGGCGATAAGATTCTACTTAACCCCTATGGGCTGATCCTTCTGAACCCGCAAAAGTACCCGCAGATTAACTCGGAGCTAGCTGAGAAGTTCTTCCTATTTATGGTGTCGGAGGAGGGGCAGAGGCTGATAGATAGCTATAGGGTTGCGGGTGAGCAGATCTTCTTCCCAGCCTTCGGCAAAGCAGAAGATATCGGGCTACCATCAGAGGAGGAAGAGGTGCAGTTTTGGGTCAAGAGGCTTTCTGAAAGCGGTTTAGAGCCACCGCAGTATGTGAAGCAGAGGTAAAATGAGGGAGGTGCATCCATCTGGCTGGTTGGGACGAGGTCTTCTACGGGCTGGTGAAGGCGGTTGAGCTCATATTTTCAGGCGACCCAAATGTAATTCAAGTAACGCTACTTTCCCTACGGGTCTCAGGTCTAGCGACACTGATAGGTGGTGCGCTCGGTATACCGATAGGCGCTTTCGTCGCGCTTAGAACCTTTAGAGGTAAGACCTTTGTTATAAGCGTGATAAACACTCTTATGGGGCTGCCGCCTGTTCTAGTCGGGCTCGTCTACTACATCCTACTCTCAAGCACAGGTCCCCTAGGTTTTCTAAGACTACTCTACACACCCGAAGCTATGATACTGGCTCAACTAACCATGGTCTTACCTATCGCCGCCGGTGTAACAATATCTTCAGTTTCAACCATAGACCCTCGGTTAAGGGAAGTAGCAGTATCGCTTGGAGCAGGCCCGCTACAGGAGGCGGCGATACTACTATGGGAGGCTAGGCTCGGTCTGCTCACAGCACTAGTGGTTGGTTTTGGTGCCGCTATTTCTGAGGTGGGTGCGATCATGATCGTGGGTGGGAATCTGCTCGGCTACACCAGAGCCTTAACCACCGCGATAGTCCTCTTAACGAACCAAGGTGAATTTGTGGAGGCTATAGCGCTGGGGATAATACTCTTAGCCCTAGCCTTCTTGGTTAACGCCATCCTAACCCTCCTCCAGATGAGAAGCAGATCAAGTCTATTTGCACAGACGTACACCAGACAATCTCAGCTCAAATGGTGAAGTAGGTTGAGTCTTTTAGAGGTGGTGAACGTCTATAAATCCTTTGGTAGTAGAGAGGTGTTGAGAAATATCTGCTTAGATGTTAGGAGAGGTGAGATACTTTCGGTTATAGGGCCGAGCGGCGCAGGTAAGACCACTCTCCTCAAATTGATGAATCTGCTCCTCAACCCAGATGGGGGTAAGATCTTCTTTGATGGTGTTGATACAAATGTTGACGAGAAGCAGAGAAGGGTCTTGAGGAGGAAGATGGGCATGGTCTTCCAACACCCAGCCCTGTTTGACACTACTGTGTTCAACAACGTCGCCTTGGGGTTGATGATAAGGGGCTTCCATAAGGAGGAGATAGAGAAGAGGGTTGAGGATGCACTAAGATATGTTGGTCTTAAAGGCTTCGCAAAAAGGAAGGCTTCCTCGCTCTCAGCTGGTGAGGCTCAGCGTGTCTCCTTAGCAAGGGCGCTAGTGTTAGAGCCAAAGCTCCTCCTTTTAGATGAACCCACCGCTAACCTAGATCCGGGAAATGTGCTGCAAATCGAGGAAACCATTAAGAGAGTGAACTCAGAGAGGGGAGTCACGGTCGTTCTCGCTACACATAATCTGCTCCAAGCTAAGCGGCTATCCCATAGAGTCGCTTTTCTTTGGATGGGGGAGTTGGTTGAAGTCGGGGAAACTAAAGAGGTCTTTGAAAATCCAAAGAGTGAGAGGACAGCACTCTATCTTAGGGGGGAGATGGTCTACTAAAAAGAACCCCCTAAAATTCAACTAAACATATGGTTCGATATGGTAAATGTTGTTGATACCGCCATCATATATTTAACTTGCGTCTGCCATATATACAAGCTAGTAGAACCCTATGATGATGGCTATGGTTACACCTAAGATGCTTGTCGCTGGTGTGGTAGTCGCTATTTTAGTGGTTGCGGTGGGCTATGTTACGCTCACGCAGAGCACTCAGCCGACCACAACGACAGTTATATCTACTCACCCAAATACAACAACATCTACAACCACGCTGACAAAGAAGATTTCGTTAAGTGGTGCTGGGGCTACCTTCCCCTACCCGCTGATATCAACTATGGTGGTCGAATACAACAAGATCAGACCAGAAGTGCAGATAAGTTACCAATCTATTGGGAGCGGAGGAGGGATAAGGCAGCACACCGAGAAGACCGTGGACTTCGGCGCCTCAGACGCACCTCTTAACGAGAGGCAAAGAGAGGCTGCACCAAACACCCTCCACATACCCATAACCATAGGATCAGTCGTTGTAACCTACAACATACCGGGCATCCCTAAAGGGTTGAAGTTAACAGGCGAAGTACTAGCAGATATATTCCTTGGAAAGATTACTAAGTGGAACGACCCCGCTATACAGAGCCTCAACCCCGACTTCAACCTACCTAACAAAGACATACTTGTTGTGCATAGATCAGACGGCTCTGGGACGACCTTCGTCTTCACAGGATACTTAAGTGTGGTAAGCGAAGAGTGGAAGACCAAAGTTGGGCAGGGCACAGCGGTTCAGTGGCCCACAGGGTTAGGTGCTGCTGGAAACGAGGGTGTAGCCGCCGTAGTGCGTGGCACAGAATACACAATCGGGTATGTTGAGTTGGCATACGCTCTTCAGAACAAGATGAGCTACGCCTACCTGCAGAATAGGGAGGGGAGGTTCATAGAACCCACGCTCCAAACGACAGCAGCCGCGGCTGCAGCAGTTGCACCATCCCTACCTAGAGGAGATGAGAGCTGGTTCCACGTAAACCTACTGAACGCTCCTGGAGCAGAGTCCTACCCTATCGCAAGCTTCAGCTACCTTCTAGTCTATAAAGATCTCTCAGCCCTACCTACGATGACCAAGGAGAAGGCTCAAGCGCTCGTAGAGTTCCTATGGTGGGCTATACACGACGGGCAGAAATATGCACCAGCCTTAGAATACGTACCACTACCACCCGAAGTGGTCGCTGTAAACGAGGCGACAATAAAGATGATAACCTTCAAAGGAGAGCCTCTACTAAAGTAGAGGCCCCACCTACAATTTTTGGTGGTCTGGTTGAGGAAGAAGATATTGTTTGTTTGTGTGGAGAATGCTGGGCGGAGTCAGATGGCTGAAGCTTTTGCTAAGAGGTATGGTGGAGAAGATGTTGAGGCTTATAGTGCTGGGACTATGCCATCATCTTCAGTACACCCTGAGGTTATTGAGGTGATGAAGGAGAGGGGGTTCGACCTATCAAGTAAGAAGCCTCAGATGCTAGACTTAAAGATGGTGGAGGCAGCAGATATAGTGGTAACTATGGGGTGCAGTGTTGAGGGGTTATGCCCAGCTCCTCTAATTAAAAACATCGTTGATTGGAATCTTGAGGACCCTAAAGGGAAGCCGATAGAGAAGGTTAGGGAGATTAGAGACGAAGTGGAGAGAAGAGTTTTAGAGCTGCTACAACAGATAAAACGTGGAAGCTGAAGCCTTACACCTTGTTAAAAGGATGCTTCTGCAACCCGCATACAATATAATGCGTACGCATCCTCCTTACCCAAGCAGCTCTTGCATATACAGTTCTGCGAAACGAGTAACCTATCACAGGTACTCGAATATTCGCAGTTGCTGCAGCCAGCGTTAGAGCCGCAGATAAAGCACTTTACTGCGTAGACTATAGGCTCCCTAAGAGTTTGAGAGAGGAGCGTAGCTAGCTGATATAGGTCTGTTTGTGGGGTTGTTCTGAAGACACGCTTCTGCTTATCATACTCCAATCTAACATCTCTCATAAGCTTTCTAAAGACGTCTTCTCCCACCCTCGGCAAATGAAATGGTTCACCTAGCAGTATCTCCAATTTTAACCCTTCTCTCTATTTGCTGAATCTAGATATCTCCTTATTTAAAACCCTCAGCTCAGATTCATCGTACGTGAAGCCCCTGAGTATGCGTTGCACCTCACTCTTATCCAGTAGGCTCAGTAACCGCGCCAAGTAAGGTAGGTGTATAACTAACGCTTCAGTAGAGGAGGCGTGCAGCAGATTGCCGAGCTTACGCCCTATCGAGCGCAGCACACGCGCATCATTCCAGATCCTCAACTGCACACTCCACGGATACATATCTTGGCTGAAGCGGACAACTCCTCTGGGTGTTGAGTCGAAGATCGAGTAGGCAAGCATAGAGTGGAAGTATCTTAGCTGCCTCCACTCTTGAGTCCTCTTGATCCTAGCAGCCAACTCATCAACCGCCGATAGAGCCTCTAGAGCCTTAAGAAGGGTCTCAGAATTGAGCTTGCTGTTAACTAAGCTGGAGAAGATCGCGCGAATCTTTTCTATGATATCCGCGTCACACGCCTCCAGAGCACGCCTCGCCTCCTCCCTATCATTTGAGTTAAAGAGCGTGTTTAAAGCGTCTCGGAGGCTCATCATCTTATCTCGTGTAACCTCCAATACCTCGGTGCTAGGCGAAGCCAGAACTGCTTGTAGACTGTTCAGCGCAGCCCTCATATCTCCCCCAGCCTTTTCAACCAACCTCTGCAGGGTCTCTGGCGAGATTTTAAGCCCCTCCTTCTTCACCAGATTCTGTAAGTAGAGGTAGATGAGGCGAGGCGGGACTCTTTTAAAGGCGAAGACCTCACATTTAGGTAAGAGCTTTCTAATCCTCTCATCCTCCTCAACATTAGCAGCCAAGACGACAGGCAGATTGCTCTCCTCGATAAAGGTTTGAATAAACTCAAGCCCGCCGTAATCTTGCCTAGCATAAAGCCCGTCGACCTCATCTAAGAAGACGAGTAGGCGCTCACCCAACACACTTACGCTGTGTGTGGATGGAAGTAGGGCTGATGAAAGCCGCTCCTTCGTCCTCACATCGCTCGCATTAAACTCCAGCACAACGAAACCAAGGGTTTCGGCAGCAGCGTAAACAAGCGTAGTCTTACCCGTACCCGGCGGACCAACAAGTAAGGCGGGTTTGGAGCCCTTCTTCCAGTTCTTGAGCCAGTTTAAGAAGCCTATTCTACTCTCCTCGTTACCTACCATCATAGATGGATTCTTCGGTCTAAGCCGCTCAGCGTACACATCCGCTCACCACCTAAAGTAGCCTCCTACCATAAAAGCGATTAGACCAAGCAGCATTCCAATAAGCGCTACACGCTTAACCAAGTAGGCGCTTTCAGTAGAAGAGTCCATTAAGATCTTTATCGTCAACCCAACAAATATGCAGATCGGCGCTGAAACTAATGCACCATATACTAACCCAACTATCCCAAGCACGAGTGGCAGTAGGCTGGTTAGAATTGCTGAGATAAAGAAGATAGAGCTAACTTTAGCAGCAGCTTTAGCCCCCCACACCCTTGCTACAGATCTAATATCTCTGATCTCATCTCCCTTGACATCACAGATGGTCTTAACGACTTCACGCCCCAATCCAGCCAAAAATGATGTTAGAGCGAGGAAGTAGATCAAGGGCTCATCCGCAGCCCCAATAGCGACTGCACCATAGATATATGGTATCGCTACCGAAGCCGAAACAAGCGTGTTTCCAAACAGACCATACCTCTTAACCCTAAAATTATAGAGCCAAGCGATCAAAGCGAATAAAGCTGCGATGAGGAGGGTTAACCAGCCTAGAAGAATAGATGTAGCGAGCCCCAATGCCAAAAGCGTCGCAGCGGCTACCTCAGCCTCTTTGATAGATACACTCCCTTTAACAAGCGGTCTCGTAGGGTTGTTGACCCTATCCACTTCTATATCGTATCTATCGTTTATGATCATCGAGTAGCTAGAGATAAAGAAACCTGTTAGGAAACCCAGTGTAGCGTTTAGGTAGCTCATTTTAGTGAAGCCTGAGACGACCATCCCGACTATGACCGCGAAGCCCACCATAGTGGAGTTGAGGGGGCGTATGAGTGTTAGGAGACCGCTTAGGGTCAAGGCTTCTTGAACCTCATCTTTGAGACCTTGTAGTAGATTACTTCGCCTCTCCGCTCTATCACCGCTACTACGGGCTCCTTGCCCATCTCCAAGATCTTATCCACAGCCTTAGAGAAGCCCCTAATCCCCTTCTTACTACCCTCGTTAAGACTGAACACGAGGTACTTAGCGGGTTTAGACAAATGTTCACCCCTCTCATAAACCCTAAAGTCCACACCGAAGCCGAAGCCATCCTTTACAACATAACCTCTACTTCTAAGGTCACGATATACTATGAAACGTGTCCAAGCGTCAGGATCTCTCTTTAAGGCGTAATCAACCATCTCGTTAAACATAAGAAATCTATCTCCGCTTGAAACGACCAACCTCTTTATATACATCAGGTATAAAGCCTCAAAATCTTTTAAGAGGAGTGAACCATCCTCCTTAACCCCAAATCCTTTAGCAGAGAGCTCCGCTATCGCATCAGGGTCCTCAACCACAACACCTTTCTTGGTTAGTTTAGCGGAGACCTCTTTCTCAAACTCTTCAGTCATCACAAAACCATCTCCTAACCCTACACTTAAGTAGTTTTCCACCCGATGAGCTTGGTAATAGGCTGCTAAATGGATATATCTTTATAGTTAATCTCTTCTAAAGGGTAGTGAGGTAAGTTGCCTAACTTCTATACTACCAGAACTGTAAGATGGGAGGACGGTAAAGTCATACTAATAGATCAGACCAAGCTCCCCAATAGGCTCACCTACATTACCTGCACAAAACCCAAAGAGGTTGTAGAAGCGATCAAAAGCATGCAGATCAGAGGCGCACCAGCCATAGGCGCTGCAGCAGCATACGCAGTAGCCTTAGCAGCCTACTACACCAAAGCCACTAACATACAAGATTTGCTCAAAGAACTGGAGGAGGCTGGAAGAATGGCTAAGGCAGCAAGACCTACAGCAGCGAACCCAGCTTGGGCAGTAGATAGGGTGCTCGCCGCCGCTAAACAAGCAGAGAACGTCGAGGAGGCTGTCGAAGCTGTCATCAAGGAGGCTGAGAAGATAGCTGAGGAGGACGTCGAAGCGTGTAGAAAGATTGGTGAATACGGTTCAACGCTTCTAAGAGATGGTGATACCGTTTTAACTCAGTGTAATGCTGGTGCGTTAGCTACTGTAGGTTACGGCACCGCGTTGGGCATCATAAGGGCTGCTTGTGAGAAAGGTAAGTGTGTAAAGGTTATAGTGCCTGAAACCAGACCGGCACTTCAAGGTGCACGATTAACAGCGTATGAGTTGCATAGCGATGGTATAGATGTGTTGCTAATTGCTGACACAGCCGTGGGATTCGTTATGAAGAGGAAGCTTGTAGATAAGGTGGTAGTGGGCGCGGATCGAATCACCCAAGATGGGCATGTGTTCAATAAGATAGGCACCTATCAGATAGCCGTCTTAGCCTCAGAGCACAACATACCCTTCTATGCCGCAGCACCAACCTCCAGCTTTGACCTAAAGAGTAGAGCTGAGGATGTGGTTATAGAAGAGAGGAGCCCAAACGAAATCGTCAAGATCAAGGGTCTGAGGATTGCACCTAAAGGAGTAAGGGTCTACAACCCAGTCTTCGACCTAACTCCACCCCAATACATAACTGCAATAATAACAGAAAAAGGCGTTATAAAGCCACCTTATGAAAGAACCATAAAACACACATTAATGAAGACTTAAGTCAAGAAGAAGGGGCCCGTGGCCCAGCTTGGATCAAGGCGCCGGCCTTCGGAGCCGGAGAACGTGGGTTCAAATCCCACCGGGCCCGCATTTCTGTTCTGTAAATACTTAAATACGTTCAAAAAGCATCATAACCTTAGATGAGGCGAAGCAAATGTTGAGGGCATATATGGGTTTGACTTGTAAGCCCGGCTATCACACTGAGGTATTGAAAAGGCTACTAAACTTATGTATCCGCGAACGTGGTGGCGTATGTTTCTCAGAGCGCGACATCTTTTTACTATTTGGTCCTCTTGATATACTCATACCCTTCAATGAGTTACAAAATTTCGAGGACTTTATTGAAAAGGCCTTTAATCCTATAAGGAGGATCGGCGCTGATGAAGATTTGATAACCAAGACTTTAAGCCTCCTCGTGGTATCGAAGGGACCTCCGCTCCGTGAAAGACCCTTCGCCTTTATATTCCTAAACGTTAAGCCTAAAAGTTTAGAAGAAGTTCGGACAAATCTTCTGAAGATTCCAAATGTGCTGACAGCCGACAGCATACTAGGACCATACGACATAATTTGTGCTGTTAAAGCAAAAGACCATATGGAACTTCAACAAACAATCCTAAATATACAAAATCTTCCCGGTGTAGAAGGCCTAATAACCTCAATAGTAGCTCAGATAAGCGTTTTACCCGAGTTATAACAGCAGATTGGTTCCGCCAGTCAGCTTCGGGAGTTTGGTAAAACCAACTGTCAAAGTTTGTAGTAATACCGAACTACAAAAGTAGCCCGGGGCAGATTCGAACTGCCGTCACCGGCTCCAAAGGCCGGTATTCAAGAGGCTTCTGCCTTTGCTTGACCGCTACATTCGGCGCCTCGTGGGGCTCCACCGGGCTTCCCGGGCTATGTTAGTGTCTGTTTTGACTGCTTATAACGGTTACCTTGGTTTGCTGAGTTCCGCTTCTATGGTTGATACTATCTTCTCTACCGGGTCCTCCATTCTACTGAGCATCCTTTTTGCCTTGGTCTCTAGTTGTGTTCTTAGCTTTGTGTCTCTTAGCATCTCTTTTGCTGTCTTGGCTACGGCTTCTGGGCTTCCCGGTTTTAGTATGAGTCCTTGCTTTACTAGATATTCTTCTGTGTATAGTCTGCCTATGCGTTGGGCTGATATCGTTGGTACACCTAGGAGGGCGGATTCGACGGTCATAGTGCCACCCATACCTATGAAGACATCAACGCTCTTGAGTAGTGTGGGCCCGAAGTAGGGCGCCTCTAAAATAATCAACCTATCTCTGTACCTCTCCTTAAGCGCTTCTCTCTGCGTCTGGTTTCTACTAAGGATGAGTAGGGTGGCTTCGCTGGCTTCGTTAAGTATGCTATCTATTACGCTTGTAGTCCATCTTAGGTTGTCTGGGTTTAGGTAGTAGGCTTGAGATTCCTCCAAGCGCACCGCGATGATCTTCTTTGAATGATCTAGCTGAGTTAACTTCGGCTCGCTCTTGGGCTTAATATCATGTTTAAGCCAAGCCGCCGGGTCTAGAGCGCGATAAACTACAATTCTATCTCTTGGTATGCCGTAGCCAATCCAGATAGATGGTGGGATAACCCAAGGAGCAAAGAGTATGTTTGCTAGTGGCGTTGTGAGCTTAGCGACCTTTTCTGAGTGTGGTGAGTCGTTTACGCAGAAGAGGGGTATATTTAACCCAAATGCCACCCTCGCACATTCTGGTGAAGCGAAGCAGACCGCTGCCTCAGGAGCTTTCTCTACAACATATCTGGCTAGTTCTAGCACCCTTTCAGCGCTCGCCTCCAGCTTACCAGCCAACGTTTCACCTCCGTGCCGCCCGACCGTTTGAGCGTCTAAATCGAGCATACGTAGAACAGCTTCAGCCTCCGGATAGCGTCTGCTCGTTAAGATAACCTCGTGTCCCCTTCTTGTTAGATCGTGTGCGATAGGTGCGAAGAATAGGGCTTGCTTAGGTGTGAGTATGTCTATCCAGATCTTCACACCACTTTGAGCACACCCTTACATAATTAACCTTAACCCTATCGTCTTGGATTTAAACATACATTTGCAAAGTGGTAGTATAGTCACTATGAACCATCGGAAGATGCGAGCCTTTAACTTAGGACAGGGGCCGAATCAACTTCCTACAACGCTGAAGATAAATGATTGGCGCGCGTCTCTACAGCAAGATTTGTTAGACGATATAATTCTTTAAGCCAGCTTCTTTATCTATGCTTATGGGAAGTCTTTAGAGAAGAGCGTCTACTTGCAAAAGATATTATTATGAGCGAAGTTGTTAATCTGAGTGGGGGCGCCGAGTAGTGGTAGGTGTAGTCGTTTACGGCTTCTCCACAGAAGGCTACCAGATCGCTTCCACGCTCGCATCTCAAGGCTTTCCAGTCTCGATGGTTGATGAGGAGATGCAGATAGCGACAGAGATCACACCAGCAGTGGCAAAGGCCATACGCGCCCTACCAGATCTAATGGGCAGAGACCAGCTACTCTCCATAAAGCCGGTTGAAGCAGCTTTAAGCGAGGCTGAATACATATTTTTCGCACCGAAGGTGAGGCGCCACCCCGAAGAAGCTGAAAGCGAAGTAAACTCAAGGTTGCGTGAAGTAGCGAAGAATATGATGAAAGGTGCTACAGTGATCTACCACCTACCCTCGGGCTTAGGCGGCTTCGAAATCATAGTCACTCTTCTTGAGAAGATGAGCGGGCTCTCCAGTAAAGAAGGGTTTGAATATGTTTACGCCCCACTGAAACCGCGCACAATCGAACCCTACTGCATAGGTTTCTTATCTAAACCCAAGAAGAATCTGCTCAACCTCTTCTCTAAACTCGGCTTTAAGCCTGCTGCCTTAGGCTGTAGGTCTGCTGAGGCTCTACATGCCTTGAGGATCCTCTCGACCTACTCTACACTCGCCCCCCAGATAGAAGGATATAAGTTGCTTGAAAGCTCTGAGCGTGTGAAGCTCGGTAGGCTACTCGGTGGGCGGGACGTCTTTGTTGACACGCTTTCTTCCCAGATGCTTGATTTAAGACTAATAGCAGCGTCATTGCCTCCTAAAGAACCTCTGATGCACCTAGCCTCTAACATCTTGAAGATCGTTGAGGGGTTTACCAAGAGGGTCATAGAGGAGGTAAGGGGTTTGATGAAGAGCTTAGAG
Organism: uncultured Nitrosopumilales archaeon; assembly: GCA_964421575.1. Taxonomy (GTDB): domain Archaea; phylum Thermoproteota; class Nitrososphaeria; order Nitrososphaerales; family JAAOZN01; genus JAAOZN01. The sequence goes on along the minus strand of CAYQXI010000025.1, from coordinate 15,923 downwards.
TTAAAGGCTAGTAAGACGAAGGTGATATTAAACTGGTCGGTTGATAAGTATGAGATGAGGGGAGACCGGTTAGGGGTTCATCAGTCTCTGCTTGAGAGGCTGAGAGATTATGTCAGCGACATTACAACTACTTCATCCGCACCTTGGAGCGAAAGTAACCTCGAGTTCAAGATCAAGGAGATATTAGCTGAGCCCAGAATTAAGTTGATTATCTCTGGTTCTCAGAGCGACCACGAAGCCCTCTGGGGGAGGCTAAGTAAAGAGCACCCGCTTGGTGAATATATCTTTATCAAAGCCAACTTAGTCTTCGAAACTCTAAGCACAAAGACAGCTAGGTTGGGTGGCGGATATGTATAGTGTGAAAGTTGGTGTTATAGGTGTAGGCGGCTGGGGCAAGAACCACTTAAGAGTCCTAAGCGAACTGGGGTGTTTAGCCGCGTTCTGCGATACAGACCTTGAGAAGGTTAAACGATATGAAGAGAAGTATCGTGTAAAAGGGTACTCTTCAGTTGATGAAATGCTGCAGCATGAAAAGCTTGATGCCGTTGTTATCAGCACACCCACAATCACCCACTATGAAATAGCCAAGAAGACCATCGCTTCTAAGCTACATACATTTGTGGAGAAGCCACTTACCCTCACTTCTAGAGAAGGCGAAGAACTTCTTGAGGATGCAGAGAAGCATGGGGTGATCCTAACTTCAGGCTATATCGAGAGGTTTAATCCAGCTGTCTCGACCCTTAAGGAGATCATTGTTTCAGGTCGGTTGGGTGAGCCTCTGCTTCTTGAATTCCATAGGGAGAGTAAGTGGTTGGGTAATGTGAGGGATGTTGGGATCATCTTAGATACGGCTGTACACGACATAGATACCGCTAGGTGGATCTTTAACAGCGAGCCTAAATCCGTCTACGCTAGAACCGGGCATATAATCAGCCCACACGAGGATTTCGCCGCCATCATACTCGGCTTCGGCGAAAAGAAGACTGCTTTCATAGCCTCCAATTGGGTGACCCCGAAGAAGGTTAGGCGCCTCATCACCGTCTGCACAGGAGGCATAGTAACCATAGACTTCATAACCCAAGAAGTTCAGATAGACGATGAGAAAGGCACAACCATACCCAGAAGAGAGTGGCGCGAACCCCTTCTCTTAGAGATGCAGCATTTCATCGAATGCGTAGAGGGGAAGCAGAAGCCCATCGTAACAGCACGCGACGCTCTAAATAACACAAAGATCGCAGAAGCCGCACTCATCTCAAGCAAACACGGCGTACCAATCTACCTCGAATTATAAGAAGCATCTCTGCAGGATAGTTTAAATTTAACCAAGATTGATGAATGGCTGGGTGATGGATCTTAAAGAAAAAACTGCTTGACCTCTTAGCCTGCCCAATAGATAAACACTACCCACTCGATCTGATCGAGCTGCTTTCAGAGGGTGATGTCATAAAGGAAGGGGTTCTCCTATGTAGTAAGTGTAAGAGATTCTACCCTATAGTTGATGAGATTCCAGTTATGCTGCCTGATGAGCTTAGAAATAGTGAGGAGGACTTGTCCTTCTTGAGGAAGTGGATGCATGCGCTGCCCAGAGAGGTGCTCTACGAAGCTAAGCCCTTTCACTTATAGATGAGTTGGGTTTCTTGTCTGGGGTAGTTAACTACATCGGGCGGAATGTTAAGCTCGGTAAGAACGTGCGTATATGGCACTTCGTCTACATAGGCGATAACACTGAGATAGGGGATAATGTTAAGATAGGTTCGCTCACGCACATAGACTACAACGTTAAGATAGGCTCTAACACCAAGATCGAAGGTTTGGTCTACATACCGCCTCTCTCAATAATAGGTGAGGGCGTCTTTATAGGGCCGAGGGTTACCTTGACGAACGACCCCTACCCTATGAGTGAGAGGCTGGTGGGTGTTGTGGTTGAAGATAATGCTGTACTGTGCGCTGGGGCTGTAATAAAGGCTGGTGTGAGAATCGGTAGGAATAGCGTAGTAGGCATGGGGTCTGTGGTAACAAAAGATGTGCCCCCTGATACCGTCGTCTTCGGTGTCCCTGCGAAGCCGGTCTATAGCAGAAAGGTCTACGAGGAGAAGAAGCTGAAATGGGTAAAGGGTTTAACCGTAGATGCGCCTTAGATAGCTATATCTCTTCTCAACCAAACGGTCTAACTCAGCGCTCAACCGCCTCTCAAGCTTACTCTGACTAGGCGCTAAGCTACCTAACTTCGTCGAGATTATGTATGGTCCTTCGGCGACATACGGCGATCTTATTTTAGATGGAGGGAGAGGTTTCTGGAACATCGCCCTCAGCAGCGCATCTATATCCTCTACTTCACCCTGAAGGGGCCTTAAACCGAATGATATCTCGTCAGATATGTCTAGGTCTTTTTGTAGGGTGGTTTTTAGTGCGTAACCGACGGCTTCATATGGGTTGATTACTTCCTCCTTTATGAGCCAGAGGTCGCTTCGATGCACGACGCTCGTATTGTAATATCCCTTCTTATCTCTACTTAGGAAGATGTGCCAGCCTTCCGGATCTTCCTCATATAGTTTTCGTATCTCAAGCCTAGCCTGCTTGGCGCTCTTGATTTCTTCGCTCAACACAACCTCCTATGGTTGATAGATGATATATGGGTTATCCTTCATTAGAAAAAGTAAAGTTAATTTGCTGCTCATCTAGTGAGCATTTTTGGGTTGAGTGAGGTCTACCAAGCTCTACAGATGCTAGGCTTGATGCTTCTGATCCTAGGGTTGATTCTTATTGCTATACCTTTTTTGGTTAAATTATTGCCCTCGTTAGAGAAGATTCCGCCAATTATTCTTTGGGTGTATAAGCAAGATGGATTCTACTTTGCAACCTCGCCTCTCTTGATCATAATCTCTATAATCTCGATTATACTGTTTCTCCTAAGTAGGAGGGTTTAACTACCGACCTTCTTTAACCTCGATAGTATTATGGATCTTGTTAGATGCGGGTCTGCCTTACCTCCGCTCGCTTTCATAACAAGGCCTATAAGGTAGTTTACAGCCTTCTCATTAGTTAGAGCATCCTTAACCGCCTTCTCATTCTCCTTAAACACTTTATCCACAAATCTGCTTATTATCGACTCGTCCTTTATCTTTGACGCTGCTGTAAAGATCCTCTCCTCTAGGCTCTCGCCTGTTGCTGCCGCCTTTAGAATCAGCATCTTTCCTGTCTGCTCGTTTATTAACCCCTCCTCAACTGCTTTCACTACCGCTGCGAAGTCTTTGGGCTTCAGTTTGAGTGATGAGGGATCTAAATCGTATCTGTTAAGGTAGCCTAGGATGTCGCTTACAATCCAGTTAGCCATCTTCAGCGGGCTTCCGGGATACTCTTTTACACTGGCCTCGAAGAAGTCTGCTAGGGCTTTGTGGGAGGTTAGTATATCAGCGGTTTGAGGTGGTAGGTTATATTGTCTCATCAGCCTCTCTCTTCTCGCATCTGGTAGCTCTGGTAGAGATGCTTGCACCTCTTCTATAAGCTCTTTAGTTATGATGTAGGGTGGTAGGTCTGCTTCTGGGAAGTAGCGGTAGTCCATCTCCTCCTCCTTCACTCTTAACGAAACGGTCACGCCTCTAACATCATCCCAGTGCCTAGTCTCCATACCCTTCTTTGCTCCGAGCATCTTCTGCCTCGTTATCTCGAAGCTGAGCGCCTTCTCAACATCTTTAAACGAGCCTATGTTCTTGACCTCAACCCTATAACCTCCCCTAACCGATATGTTCGCATCACATCGCAGCGCACCCTCCAAGTTACAGTTGCAGACACCCAGATGCTCAAGGATAGCTCTGAGCTTCTGTAGAAAGAGCCTAGCCTGCTTCGGAGTCGTTAAGTCTGGCTCAGTTACTATCTCAACTAAAGCTACCCCTGAGCGGTTGTAGTCGATTAATGCGTATGGTGAGGTTGATATAGAGCCCTCATAGATGATCTTGGCAGGATCCTCCTCTAGCTGTATCCGCCTTATCCTGACGACCTTATCCTGTAAGCGGATCTGCCCACCTACCGCTAAAGGTTGACCACCAGCCTTATCGTATTGTGATATCTGAAAGTTCTTTGGCAGATCGGGGTAGAAGTAGTTCTTTCTATAGAAGATCATCTTCTCAGAGATCTTGGCGCCTAAAGCTAGCGCTATAGCTAGCGCTTGCTTAACTGCTTCCTCGTTCAGTACAGGTAGGCTTCCTGGTAGACCCATGCAGACTGGGCAGATGTTTGTATTAGGCTCTTTGTTGTAGTAGTCTGCTGAGCATCTGCAGAACAGTTTAGTCTTTAGGTTTGTGAGATGGCAGTGGACCTCTAAGCCTATCTTCACATCTAACTCTTCTTGCTCCTTCAGCATCTTCTTATCGCCTCAACCCCTCCTCGACTATCTTCGCCGCTTGAAAGAGCCTTTCTTCGCAAAAGTATGGTGCTATAAGCTGCAGTCCGACTGGTAGCTCGCCTTCCCTATGCACGGGTACGGAGATCGCTGGGTGCCCCGTTAGGTTTGGTGGGACTGTGTTTACATCTATTAGATACATTAGGAGCGGGTCCTCCACTCTTTCACCTATCTTGAATGGTGTTGTCGGCATAGTAGGTCCTGCTATCAGATCGTATTGGCTTAGGATCTGCTGAAACTCGGATTTAATGATGCTCCTAATCTTCTGCGCTTTAAGGTAGTAGACGCCATAGTAGCCTGCTGAGAGTATGAATGTGCCGAGCAGTATCCTCCGCTTGACCTCTGGTCCAAACCCCTCAGCCCTACATCTGGAGAAGTAGGTGTTCCAGTCTCTAAAGCCTGATTTAAGGTGTAGACCGTAGCGTATGCCGTCGAAGCGGGCCAGATTTGAGCTCGCCTCAGCCATCGCTACGATGTAGTATGCGGGTAAAGCGTAATTCAAGCTTCTTAATGAGACTTCTTCTATGACAAACCCACTATCCCTAAGCGCGTCTAGACCTCTCCACACACACTTACTAACAGCTTCTTCAACACCTTCTCCGAAGAACTCCTTTGGCACAGCTATCTTAGCACCCTCTCTAAGGGGAGCAGCCTCCTTTGGCTGATCCCTATATGATGTGGAGTCCATCGGGTCCCAGCCGGATATGCATCGGTAGAGTAGGGCGCAGTCATCTACATTAGAGGCGAGGGGCCCGATCTGCTCTAGGCTATTTGCATAAGAGATCAGACCGTATCTACTTACGGCACCATAGGTTGGTTTAAGCCCGACCACACCGCAAAACGCTGCCGGGCATCTGACCGAACCACCGGTATCGCTACCTAACGCCAGAGGGACCATACCAGCAGCCACAGCAGCGCCACTTCCTCCGGAAGAGCCACCAGCAACCCTACTTAAGTCGCAGGGGTTCTTGGTTGGGCCGAAGGCGCTGAACTCGGTTGTGTTACCCATAGCGAACTCATCTGTATTCGTCTTTCCGACGATTATAGCACCAGCCTCCTTCAACTTAGCCACTACAGTAGCATCGTAAGGCGGTATGTAGCCCTTAAGCATCTTAGAGCCGCAAGTGGTCTCGATACCGGCTGTTGAGATAACGTCTTTAACTGCAACAGGCACACCACATAAAGACCCTACTTGCTCACCTTTTTTGAGCCTCAGATCGAGTTCCTCAGCAGCCGTTAAGGCCTGTTCTGGGCAGATGGTTATGAAGGCGTTAATCTTATCATCCAGTTCTCTAATTCTGCTTAGACTCGCCTCCACAGCCTCGACAGCGGAGAGTTCGCCCGCCTTAACCATCTCAGTGAGTCTTCGAGCGTTCTTAAGGTCGATCTTAGCCAACGAAGACACCCTACACTATCCTAGGTGCTTTGATGTATCGCCCTTTTTTGCTAGGCACGATCTTCAGTATCTCGTCTGCTGGGAAGGGTGCTGGTTCATCACTTCTAGCAACTTTCTGTATCTCGAGCGGGTGGTAGAGCGGCTCCACACCACTTGTATCAACTTCGTCGATCTTGCTAAAGTATTCTAAGATTCTATTAAGCTGTTTGGAAATTTCTCTAGCCTCTTTATCCTTTAGATCAATGCGTGTAAGCCAAGCGAGGTGCTTAACCGTGCTTACGCCAATCTTAGTTCTGGGCAAGTAGATCACGCTAGGGTGTTAGATGACGCTGATCACGGGGGAAGTAGGTCACCTCTCTAATGTTCTTCTGACCTGTTAGCGTCATAAGGAAGCGCTCAAATCCTAAGCCGAAGCCAGCGTGAGGAGGCATACCAAAATCGAAGACCTTGAGGTGGTAAGCGAAGCTTTTTGGGTTAAGCCCCTTCTCTTTAAGCCTCTTCTCCAAAACCCTTCTGCTACTCACTCTGGTTCCGCCTGAAGCTATTTCGAGCGAGCCGAAGATTAGGTCGAATGACTCACTTAACTTCGGGTCACTTTTCTTCTGAGCTATATAGAAGGGTTTGCTCTGCGTAGGCCAGTCTATAATGAAGTAGTACGAGGGGTTCACTTCAGCAAGCTTAGCGAGAGCTGCTGAACTAAGATCCTCCCCCCATTCAACTTTATGCCCGTGTTCAGCCAAGATCTCTAAGACCTCATTGTAAGTAAACTTCTTGAATGTAGCTGGGAGCTGAGGTTCATATTGTAGCATAGCGAGCTCCTTTGCACACCTACTCTTAATCACCCCAACAACTTCTCTTATCATAGCCTCAAGCCTATCCATCGCATCCCTATAGTCTACATACGCCTCTTCAACATCAACCGAAATGAATTCGCTGAGATGTTCAAGGGTTCTGGACTGCTCAGCTCTAAATGCTGGTCCTATCTCAAAGACCTTTTCAAATGCCATCACCAGCTGCTCCTTGTAGAGCTGGGGGCTTTGGGTTAGGAAAGCTTCCTTATCATAAAAGAGAAGGGGGAATAATGCTGCCCCGCCTTCTGTTGCTGAAGATATTATCTTGGGTGTGTGAATCTCATGATAACCGTTTTTAAGAAGATGCTCTCTGATTGCTTTCAACGCTTCTTGTCTGATTCTAAAGACCGCTTGCGCAGTGGGGCGCCTTAGATCTACAGCGCGTATCTCGAGCCTCTTATCCAGACCCGGTAGTTTACGACCGTAAAGGGGGATGGGCGGGTTTACGGACGCGAAGCCAAGCACTTTAATCTCTTTAGGTCTTACCTCAACACCGTTAGGTGCTTTAGGTATAGCCTTCAAAACACCCTTTACACCTATGGATGTATGTGTTGTGAGTGTCTGAACCTTTTTGTAAAGATCTTTGCCAACTTCATCTTTCTTCGCGGTTATCTGTATCAAACCATCTTTATCCACGATTACGATAAAGGTTATGTTTCCTTGATGCCTTATGGAGGCGATCCAACCAAAGACAGTGCAATCTTGCCCATCTAACTCGGGTGTTAGGTTGCTGGAGTAGTGGGTCCTCCTCCAATCTCCTAAGTCATCTAGTTTAATCTCTACGCTCTTCTTCTGCTTTGCTACGGCTCGGTTGCTTTCTGTTCTCAAATCACTCAACCTAAGCCTAATCTACTCATTTACCCACACACCCATATCACTTTAAGCCTTTCCCCCTTGCACTCGATATTAGGATGAACCTTATATTACACCAGACTCCTACTGTATCTATATAGGTGCGGAAAAATGCGAACAGGTCTCTGCACACTATGCAAGGTTTCGCAGAGATGCCCAGTTACAGCACCACGCATACTTGTCTTCAAAATCTACTGTAATGACTGCCGCAGCCAAGGGGTCTGCTGCCTACCTCCTGAAAAGTGCTACCCTTACCCCAAGCCGTTCTGCTTAAGATGTGGTAGCGAAAACGTTTTAGTGCTTCAATTCCAAGAAGACGAAAGATAAAAGGTATGCTGGGTGGTGACAAGATCTGTTTAGCGGATTACGCAGCATTTATTTCTAAGCAAACATAGCCTTTTCCTCAGAGCGATTTGGGAGTTGTTGAACACACCCTGCTGAGTGACTATGATATCTACCTATTTAAGCAAGGTAGGCACTATAGGCTCTACGAGAAGCTAGGCTCACATACAGTTAGTTTAGGTGGTGAAAGAGGCGTTTACTTTGCGGTCTACGCACCCAATGCGAGCGAAGTCTATGTAATAGGTGGCTTCAACTCTTGGCAACCTGAGCATAGGCTCTACAAGCGGCAAGATAATTCGGGCATCTGGGAGGGCTTCATACCAAAGATAGGTGTAGGCGAATTATACAAGTATCGGATAGTGTCGAGAAGTGGATATTGTGTAGATAAAGCAGACCCCTATGCATTCCTCTTTGAGACCCCTCCGAAGACAGCATCCATAGTCTGGGATCTGGATTACAAGTGGGGTGATGAAGAATGGATGAAGACCAGAGGGGAGCGCAATTCCCTCTCCTCACCCATATCCATATACGAGGTTCATCTAGGTTCGTGGAGGAGAGGAGAGTGGGGTAGATGGCTGACATACCGTGAGGTAGCTGAGCAGCTGAGCGCATACGTAAAGGAGATGGGCTTCACACACGTAGAGCTACTGCCTATAATGGAACACCCTTTTTACGGAAGCTGGGGCTATCAGATAACAGGCTACTTTGCTCCTACCAGCAGATATGGGCAGCCGCAGGACTTCATGTATTTGGTGAATAGGCTTCACAAAGAAGGTGTAGGTGTAATATTAGATTGGGTCCCCTCGCACTTCCCAACCGACCAGCACGGGCTAGTCTACTTTGATGGCACACACCTATATGAGTATGAAGATTGGAGGAAACGCTACCACCCAGATTGGAACAGCTACATCTTCGATTATGGGAAGAATGAGGTCAGATCTTTCCTCATAAGTAGCGCACTCTTCTGGCTCGACAAATACCACGCAGATGGGTTGAGGATTGACGCGGTAGCCTCTATGCTCTACCTAGACTACTCACGAAAAGAAGGCGAGTGGGTACCGAATATCTATGGGGGTAAGGAGAATCTTGAGGCGATCTCCTTCCTAAAGGAGCTTAACGAGGCCGTTTACAGATTCTACCCCGACACGCAGACGATAGCCGAAGAGTCGACCGCTTGGCCTATGGTGACCAGACCAACCTATGTTGGTGGGTTGGGGTTTGGGTTAAAGTGGAATATGGGTTGGATGCACGACACACTCTCCTACTTCTCTAAAGACCCCATATACCGCAAATACCACCACAACCAGATAACCTTCAGCATCTGGTACGCCTTCTCAGAAAACTACATCCTACCTCTATCGCACGACGAAGTGGTCTACGGTAAGGGCTCTCTCCTCGCCAAGATGCCCGGAGACAACTGGCAGAAGTTCGCAAACCTAAGGCTCCTCTACGCCTACATGTACGCTCATCCGGGGAAGAAGCTCCTGTTTATGGGTGGCGAATTTGGTCAGTGGGCTGAGTGGAACCACGATCGAAGCTTAGATTGGCACCTTCTGAACCACTTCGAACACCAAGGGGTTCAGAGGCTGGTGAAGGATCTTAACAGAATATATCGAAGCGAACCAGCTTTACATAGAACGGACTTCGACCCACAGGGGTTCGAATGGATAGATTTCGGCGACTGGGAGCAGAGCGTAATAAGCTTCATCAGAAAAGACCCAGCATCCAAAACCATAATACTAGTTGTGTGTAATTTCACACCAGTTCCTAGAGAACGTTATAAGATAGGTGCACCTAAGGGAGGCTTCTGGAAAGAAATACTCAATACTGATGCTAGAGAGTATGGTGGAAGCGGCTGGGGGAACTTGGGCGGCGTAGAAGCCAAAGAAGAAGCCTACCACGGTCGAAGATATTCTCTCACATTAACACTTCCACCGCTTGCTTGCCTATACTTCAAAAACACATTATGATTGTCCCAATTTTTTGATCTCCCACTTTGCAAAGCTTAAATCTTAAATCCCACCTAAAAGACAGCATAAGATGGGTGGGAATATTAGTATCCTAGAGGTAGATGATAAAGGTAGGTTAACGCTCCCAAAAAGATCCGGGAAACCCTTAACGTCAGAGGGAAAGTCTTACTCATAAATGCGGGAGATCATCTTAAAATAATCCCGCTACCGTCTGATCCCTTTCAAACACTGCATGGTGCATTTAACGTTAAGAAATCGTTTAAAGAGCTGAGGAGACAAGCGGAGCGAATCGCTGAAAACGAGGTGAAGAGGGAGAGAGGTTGATGGACGCGTGCCGCTGTTAGAAAACGACGTAGTCTTCGCATATTTGAACGAGTACGACCCTAACCATACTGTTGCTGAAAGAATTTTGAGAAGATCAGAAAGGGTGAGTTAGTCGTGGAGATCTCAAGTATCAGCTTGATCGAAATGGAGCTAATCTATAGAAGCGAGAAGAGGGGAGAGCATCTACTGAAAGACTTGGCAGCCTTAGCAGCACTACCAAACGTAAGATATGTTGCGTTAACACCAGACGTAGCTGTTGCTAGTGTGTATTTAAGGCAGACTCTCAACTTAAACTTCTTCGACTCACATTACGCTGCAACCGCGCTTACTCTCGATAGAAAAATTATCTCATTTGACCAATCTTACGGAAGAGTACCCGGCTTGATATGCATCAAACCCGAAACTATCTAAACAATATAATATCACTTCTTGTGCTAGAAGTAGCGCCGGGGGTGGGATTTGAACCCACGAGGCCCGCAGGGGCCATCGGCTATCTAGCCCATTTTTCTGCTGTGTTGATCTCGAGGCCGACGCATCTGTGGCTTAGTTTCCGCTCTGCCACCCCGGCGTAAATGTGTCACGCAAAATGGATATAAAAATGGTTTTAGGTTTATGCGTTGGGACTACAGATATGGCATTTCTCGACATCCAAGTCGGGTTCAAGTTTTTGGTGTAAGCCACACATGAGGCGTTTAGCTTTTATGGTTGCTACAGCATCGTTGAACTTCTTCATTAGGGTTAGTTGGTCTACTCCTTGTAGTATCGCTTTGACTATTTCATCAACAAGCTTCTGCACTTCTTCTGAGCCCTCAAGCGAGGCGCTTACCCCCCTTACCTCTCTAATGTAGTTACTTACCGCAGCCTGCGTTATGCCAAGCAGCTCAGCCACCTTCTGTTGGGGTAGATGATAAGTGTTAACCAGCTTCTTGGCTATTAGAGAGCGTAGGGTGGGTATGATCGTCTTCGCTTCTACTTCTGAGGGCAGCAACAAATTACATCTATCTTTTAATGCTTCGAGCTCATATTTAGATGTGACGGAAGATTCTGTTGCATAAATTGAGTTTACTCCTCAACTATCTTCTTCAGCTGAGACCTATACAGCTCCACTATCTCTTGAACGGTCGTAGCGTCTTCAGCATCCTTATCGTCCCTCAACCTACCAGTAAACTTGGGGAATCTGAGCGCTAACCCAGCGCCCTTCTTAATCACATTCATGGCGCAGGTGTGGACTGGGCTTAAGGTGACCTCTGAAGCTATGACCTCTATAACCACCTTTGGTACAAACCAAGCATCAGCGTCTATCTTTGATTCAACCCTAGCGTGCCTATTCGGTATCTTGTATGGTTGGAGGATTTCAGGAAACTTCGCCAGATCTTCGTCTGTGAAACCAGTACCCACCTTGCATACCGTCTTAAATACGTCTTCATCTTTATCGTAGGCTGCTAGGAGGAAGGCTCCGTATCTGCCAGCCCTCCTACCCCTTCCGTAGAAGGCTCCTACGATGACTAGGTCTATTGTGTCCGTCAGCTCGCTCTTGTACTCTCTCTTCAGCTTTATCCAAGCGAACTCTCTTGCCCCGGCTCTGTAGCTGCTCTTCAGATCTTTGGCTACGATCCCCTCGCATCCTTCGAGGATGGCTTGTTGCATAAACTCTTCGATCTTCTGAGGATCCGCTGTTATGATCGCTGGTACTATGGTTATTCTCTCAGTCTTCTCGGTGACCTCTTCGAGGATCTTCCTCCTCTCAAGGTAGGGTTTTTGTGTGAGATCCTCTCCTTCGAGGTAGAGTATATCGAATAAGTTTAGTGAAATCGGGTACTCTCTCATCGCCTCCTCTATACCATACTTCCTCCTCCTATGCATAATTTCTTGGAACGGTAGGTATTCGCCCGTATCCTCGTTTATAGCAACGGCTTCACCATCTAGGATCGCTTCCCTAGCTTTGACGTGTTTCACAACAAGATCTATGGCATCTGGGTAGTGTGCTGTTATATTTTCAAGCCTCCGAGAGAAGAGGCTGACCTCAGAATCTCTTTTGTGTATCTGAAGCCTCTCCCCGTCCAACTTATACTCAACAGCACACTCGCCACCCATCTTCTCAATAATCGCCTCAGCAGACTCGAGTCTCTCAGCCAACATAGGTCTGACAGGCTTACCGATCTGAATCTTAAACTTCAGCACCCCCTCTAATCCTTCTTGAGCGACCGCTTTGGCGACGCTACCTAAGTCGCTAGAGAGGTTATATGCCCTCTCAAGATATACTCGATTCGCCTTATCCCCTGTGAACGCTACCGCTAACGCATCCAATACCGTGTAGTCTGCGATGCCGAGCCTAAGCTTACCCGTTACTGTGCGTAGAAGATACTTCGCCTCGATAGGTGTTGCATCGTTAAGTAGGCTCTGAAGATAACCCAACCTTAAATCGAGGCTCCCCGGGCCGCTTGCTTTAGCTATCTTCTCTAAAGTTGCATAAACTCTTTCTACTGTTAGGGGCTCGGAGAAGAGTGTCTGCTGCTTCTTGTTTGCCAATAGGTCTTGGGCTACGGCACCTATGTCGCCTTTCTGCTTATAGTACTCCTCAACTCTCTCTAGTGATAGCCCGGTTATGTTGGCGATAGCTCTTAACGCGAGTTTATCCGCCACCCCTATCTCCACACCCATGTAGTCTGGGTAAAGCTTGCCTTGCGTCAAGTAGATGACTTTATCTAGGATCTCAATAGGCGTAGCCTTGAATAACTCGACCAAGTAGGCTGTTAGATCGAGCCTCTTTGTCGTCTCCTCCATCTTCTCGTACGCTTGAGCGATTAAGCCGTACTCCATTCCACACCACATATAGTGCTGAAGGCTATTAAAGAGCTACTAGATTAAAGTGAGGCTAACAAACTTGTCAACTGCTATCGCGGTCACGATCTTCCCTAATTAGGGCTGCTGAAAACCCTTTGGGAACTTGTATAGGTGTCTTTTCAAGCTCTTCCACAACCTTCTCGATGTTCTTAAAGGCTTCCAACATTCGTTCCCCTCTTCACCCTTCTAAGCTCCTCAGCACCTCTAATACTGATCACAACCCCTCCTTTTAATTTTAAGTTTATTTAATAGGAGAGACCATCTTCTAGATGGATGGTTGGGAGGAGGCGCTTCATTAAGAGTATATTGCTATTAGCCTCCTCTATTATAGCGGCACTCTCAGCACTACTCATACTTACCCCTCAGAGGAAAGAGTGGTTGGATGGTGAGGTTATAGAGCTACCCAAGCCTCCCAGGATCTCTATGCTAGTAGAAGAAGCTATTCAGAGGAGACGGTCTATTCGGGAGTATAAGCATCCAATAGATCTAGTTAGGTTCAGCCAGCTACTCTTCTATTCGTTCAGCAGAGCGGGAAATGGGTATGGTGCTCTTCAAACAGTGCTTAACGAAATTGTTGTGTATGTTGCTGTTGGTGAAGGTAGGGTTGAAGGTGTGCCAGCGGGCATCTACCTTTATCTCAGAGATGAGCACGCTCTCAAGATGCTTCGCGAAGGTAGCTTCCTTAAGGAGCTGGCTTCAGCGGCGGTAAACCAAGTGTGGGTTGAGGAAGCCTGTTTTAACATCGTCCTCTTCTCGGATCTTAAGGGTGGTGTGCTGCAAGAAGGTGTCGTTGAGCTACCCCATCTGTGTGCTGGTATTTTAGGTGAAAGGGTGTATCTGGCTGCCGTAGGATTAGGGCTTGGATGTGTAGTGATAGGCGCCTTCTATGACGATAGAGTAAAGGAGATTTTCAACACAACAAAGACACCTCTCTACATAATACCAGTGGGTGACCGTGTTTGAGCATACCCCTCTCTAACTTACCATCTGGAAATCTGAGCCTCACCGAAGCTCTGGAAAAAGTTAATTCTAGCCGAACATCAAAACGTAAAAAGCTCAGCTTAGGTGAGTTAGGTAGAGTTCTGTGGGCTACCCAAGGTGTAACGAAGAGGGATTCGGGGTGGATCTATCCGCTGAGATCGGCACCATCAGCAGGCGGGCTATATCCACTTGAAGTTTATGCGGTTGTTGACGCTGAGGGTGTTGATGGGTTGAGCCAAGGTGTCTATCACTATGATCCGGTGGAGGAAACATTAACCTTAATCAAGAGGGGGGACTATTTTGCTGACGTTGCAAAGCTGTTGGGTCTTGAGCAAGGTGAATCCTCCCTCTACCTTCTTATATGCGCAATCTACTCTCGGACTACTGTGAAGTACGGTGAAAGGGGTATTATGTATGTGCATAATGAGGTGGGTCACGCCGCTCTTAACGCTATGGTCGAGTGCGCGTCACTTAACCTCATCTGCGAACCAGTCTTGATTAAATCAGCCTCTGCTGTGAAGGCGATGCTGGAGTTAAAGGAAGAGCCTCTTCTACTACTTAAGGTAGGTGGAGCTGTGTAGAGACACAAAAATTGTTAGAGAGGTTCTGAGACCATGCCTCAGAAGTTCATAGCCCGAGTATCCCTACGAAGAGCGGTATGAAGAGTATCGAGAGCGTGTTCAGCAGTTTGATTAACACGTGTAGTGATGGGCCTGCTGTGTCTTTCATAGGGTCGCCTACCGTGTCTCCAACTACTGCTGCTGCGTGTGCAGGTGAGCCTTTGCCCCCTAGGTTCCCAGCTTCGATGAACTTCTTGGCGTTGTCCCAGGCTGCGCCACCTGTATTCATGAGTATGGCTAGCGGTATACCAGCTAAGGTTGCACCTATGACTAGAGCACCTACAGCACTCCAACCTAAAAGCACACCTACGACGATCGGAGCCACCACAACTAGTAGACCTGGTGGAACCATCTCCTTCAGCGCCGCTCTGGTGCTGATATCTACAGCTTTATCGTATTCCGGTTTTGCCTTACCCTCCATCAGACCTGGGATTTCTCTGAACTGCCTTCTTACTTCGTTAACCATCTCTTTTGCAGCCGAACCGACAGCCTTGATGGCGAATGCTGAGAAGATGAAGGGCAGCATCGCTCCTATGAGCGTTGAAACCAGCACAACAGGGTTGCTGAGATCAAGCTTGATCAGGGGGAGGTTTAGGCTCTTTAGGTACTCATTTGCTGCTTCGATGTAGGCTTGGAAGAGCAGCTGAGCGGCTAACAGAGCGCTTCCCATAGCAAAGCCCTTGGTTAGAGCTTTTGTTGTATTTCCAACGGCGTCGAGAGCCTCCATGCTTTCATCTATCCCCGTCTGCCCAGACATCTCAGCTATTCCTCCTGCGTTGTCCGCAATTGGTCCGAAGCCGTCTAAAGCTAGAACCATACCCATCACAGCAAGCATACCCATCGTCGCTAAAGTGGTGCCATAGACGCCACCCATAAGATATGCGTGCGCGCCCCACTCTGGGTTCGCTGCGCCAAAAAGTGTGCCAAAGTAGTAGGCGATTAGCAGACAGGCTCCTAGCGAGGCTATAGGTAAGGCGGTTGTCTCAAGAGCAACTGAGAAGCCTGTTATCAGGTTGGTTGCTGCCCCGGTCTGGGATGCATCGGCTATCCGCCTAACAGGGCCTCTCTCCCTGCCTGTGTAGTAGTCTGTTATAACTTGAACGAGGATGCTTGCCGCTAGACCAGCGAGCATAGAGAAGTATAGGTAGATGCCGCCCGGTTGTGAGCCGAAGAGGAGTTGTATAGCGACATAAAAGAGTACCGCACACATTATAGTTGTGACGATAAGCCCTTTGTGTAAGGCTCTCATCGGCTTCTGCTCCTCCCCCTTGCCAAGCCTCACAACTGGCATACCTGTCAGGGGGGCGGACAAGCCTGGCGCCCCTGATCGGAGTGGGGACGCCG
>CAYQXI010000024.1:0-2895 GCA_964421575.1 uncultured Nitrosopumilales archaeon | reverse complement strand
GTCTTCGAGAAGCCGATTCATAGGAAGGATCAGCTTATGGAGAGGATCTTCAGCCAGAAGAGCATAAGAGATGAAATAGCGTCAAAGATAGCTGAAGAGGCGAAGGCTCCACCTGAGGAGGTCTACATAGATGTGCCTACCACCGCCTCGGTACCTTATACTGCTGATAGGAAGGCTCTCACATCCCTAATCTTAGCTGCGAGAACACCGGCTGGGCTTACTCACCAAGACGTTAGGCTCGACCAGCTACCTTTGGTCGGTGCGATCTCAGGCTTCTTCGATATACTGCGTGTGTATACTTCGCATCCTGAGCGTAGGAGGGTTGCTGAGGCCGCTGAGAAGTTCTTCGGCAAAGAGAGTTATGTGACGAAGATCTCGATGTAGGTGCCTAGAGAGTTGAGCAAACCCCTAGACTCAACGACTCTAGTGGAGGAAGTTTCGAGGATGCTGAAAGAAACACACCGAGAGGATAAAACTGCATTAGATGATGTGTCAAGCAGAGCAGACCCATTTAAAGTTCTTATAGCGACCATACTCTCTCAAAGAACCAGAGATGAAGCAACGAGAGTAGCAGCAGATAACCTCTTTAGAGTCTACAACCGCCCTAAGGAGTTGGCTGAAGCAGACCCCAAGCAGATCGAGCAACTCATAAAACCTGTGGGCTTCTATCGAGTAAAGGCTAAGAGGATAATAGAAGTCTCCAAGATTATATGTGAAAGGTTCGGTGGGGCTGTGCCAGACGACTTTGAGGCACTGATGTCTCTTCCTTCTGTAGGGCGTAAGACCGCTAACTGCGTGCTGGTCTACGGATTTGGAAAGCCCGCTCTACCAGTAGATACCCACGTGCATAGGATATCTAATCGACTAGGCTTGGTCAGCACGAAGACCCCAGAAGAGACCGAAGAAGCCTTGAAAAGGGTCATAGATAAGAAGTATTGGGTGAAGATCAACGATCTGCTTGTAAAGTTCGGGCAGCAGATATGCAGACCAATCAAACCTAGGTGCGAGGTCTGCACACTAAAAATATTCTGCCGCTTCTATAGCCAAAAAACTGCAATACGAACCTTTCAGAGAATTCAACTCCGACAAAAATCCACTAAGATTTAAATAAGGGCTGCTTGCTGCCACCGCTTGACGTCTTTGACTCGGTATTGGCTCTGCTTCGCTTTAGCGGTAGCCTTGGGCTTAATATATGCCTTCCAAAGCTTTTATCCAGGCTTCATGTACATCTTCTCAAACGCCTTCCCCCCGTTTATCGCCGCTGTAGCTCTCTCGACCGCTCTTTCAGCTCTTAGAAGGTATGGCTACAGTTTCAAGACAACCTTTTCCATCGTCTGGTTCTGCTTCGTTCTCGGCTTAGCCCTATGGTTCCTAGGTGAACTCAGCTGGGCGCTCTACACGCTTGCGCTAGGTGTTGAGATACCCTACCCCTCGATAGCAGACATCTTCTGGCTGAGCGCCTACGCCCCCATCTACATAGCCCTCCTCCTCTACATCAAGCCATTCAAGATGGTGCTGAGTAAGAAGAGTTTAGGTGCTGTAGCACTCATTATCGCTGTGGCATGCGCTTTAGTCACGCTCTTCTTGATAGGACCGATACTTTCCACCTCAAAAGACTTGCCTACGTTAGCTACAGATGTGGCCTACCCTCTACTAGATCTTATCCTACTCTCAGCTGCGATACTTGGGCTCCTGATCTTCTTTAGAGGCACATTAGGGCGATCTTGGCTTCTTATCTGCCTAGCTCTTGTGTTTGATGCGGTCGCTGATCTCCTCTTCAGCTGCACAACCCTGCAGGGAACCTACTATAATGGGCATCCGCTTGAACTCTTCTTCCATTGGGGCTATATGCTCTACGCCCTTGCATTCTACGTCCATACAAAAGAGCTATAGGCTTAGAACCGGCTCTTCGCCCCTACCCAGTGGTTAGGCTTAAGATCGCCTTAGCGAGGTCGCCATCAGCATCAGTTAGAGCAGCTATCGCCTTCTCTCTTGAAACATTTGCTTGCTGCATAACCAGCGCTATATCCTCCTCAGTAAACTTCGGCTTCTCCCTCAGCCGCTCTTCAACCTCCCCGCCTGAAACTTGGAAGACCCTCAACCCCTTTACATTCATCTCAGAGACAATAGGAGCCTTTATGATCAAATCCTTCTCAGCCGTCCTTATAACCACCTCTTCAACGTTAGGGATCTCCTGAAGGTCAACTCCCATCTTCTCAAGCATCCTACGCGTCTGCCTACTATCGATACCTATCCTCAAGGCTACCAAAAGGTGAAGACCTCTCTACACTTAAGCGTTTCCAGCCCTAACCTTCACAGCAACACCGCACTCAAAGACCTTCATCATCCTCGCCGATAAGACCGCCTTGCCCACTGCGAGCAGCTCACCCCTCTTGTTCAGCACCGCTACCTCAGAACCTGGTCTTATCCTCCTACCCGCTTTAATCACGTGCTTTGCGAAGATCGACCTCCCAGCCCTCGCAGCCTCCTCAGCCTCCTCAGAAACGGTTACGCAGTTCTCCCTAAAGGCTTTCGAGTTGAGCAATAGCTGAGCACCGTGAATTGTAAGCGCCAACCCTCCATCTGGTCTTAGTGTAGCGAAGGGTTTCCCATCTACATAGATGTGCTTGACCCTTCCCGTCTTCTTCGAGCACTCTACCCTAACCTCTCTACCATCAAGCGCCTCTGAAACACCTACGCCGAATACGTAATCCAGCATGGCTTCTGCTAATCTACGCCAATCCAAACCTACTCTGGCTAACCACTCTATCTACAAAATCTTTACCCACACCAAAGAGTAGCGACCGCTAAAGATATTACACCCATCTAACCATAGTTTAGAGAAGAACTTAGATTGGTACTGCGATGTGAAGTGTGTGGTAACCCCGTCTACGG
>CAYQXI010000023.1:0-3735 GCA_964421575.1 uncultured Nitrosopumilales archaeon | reverse complement strand
GCGACCAAAGAGATGTTCCCACCTGGCATAATAGGGCCTTTCGCACTCCAATCCGTTGTGACAAAGGATCTTGAGATAGTTGTTTACGACGTTTCACCCAGAGTGCCAGGGAGCCCGATAATATCGACCACCTCACCCTACTCAAAGTACCTTTTCGGTCACAGCGTTTCGACTGGGCGTAGGATCGCAATGGAGATAAAGAGGGCTCTCGAGTTAGGGCGGCTGAAGGATGTGGTAACTTGAAGACGATAGCTACCCTAGGCTCACACTGTGCTCTGCAGCTGCTTAAGGGCGCTAGGGATGAGGGTCTGCGCACCCTTCTAGTCTGCTTGAAAAAGAGAGCTAACCTTTACCGAAGGTTCAGATTCATCGAGAAATATGTCTTTGTGGATAGGTTTGACGAGGTTGTTAAGACAGATATACAAGAGGAGCTGATGCGTGAAGAGTCCATTCTAATCCCGCACGGCACCCTGATCTCAGAGGTGGGTGTGGATCTCGTTGAGAAGAATCTGAAGGTGCCTATCTTTGGGAATAGGTGGATACTTAGGTGGGAAGCAGATAGGGTGCTGAAAGAGAAGCTGATGAGGGAGGCGGGTTTAGAGGCACCCTCACAACTTAAGCCTGATGAGATAGATAGGCTATGTATAGTGAAGCTTCCAGGGGCAGCTGGTGGGAGGGGCTACTTTCTTGTATCAAGCAGCGAAGAGTTTAACCGCGCTGCAGAGAGGCTTATGGCTGCTGGTCTGATAAAGAGTGTTGATGAGCTCTACATACAGGAGTATTGCGTGGGCGTACCGGTCTACTTCCAATACTTTTACTCCCCGCTTGAGGATAGGTTGGAGCTTCTTGGCATAGATAGGAGGTACGAGACTACTGTGGACTCGATAGGTAGGATACCGGCTAAGTATCAGCTCGAATCAGACATACCTCTAACCTACATCGTGGTTGGTAATATACCGCTGGTGCTCAGAGAGTCTCTTCTTGACGAAGCATATAGAATAGGTGAAGCGTTCGTAGAAGCCTCTAAGAAGCATGTGCCACCAGGGATGATCGGACCCTTCTGCATCGAGGGTGTCTATACGGAGAGTGGTTCTTTTGTGCCTTTCGAGTTTTCTGCGCGTATTGTAGCCGGGACTAACCTTTACATAGATGGTTCACCCTACTCGAAACTTCTTTATGATGAGCCTATGAGTATGGGGCGTAGGATAGCTAGAGAGATCAGGCTGGGTGTAGAGAGAGGGGAGCTTGATAAGCTGCTGACCTAGAGTTGCTGTGTGATGCTAAGCTCTAGCCCCCAACGGATATACACTGCTATCTACTTGACCGCCTTCCTCTACGCTTTAGGTTATGGTGTAAGCGTCTACCTTATACCACTATATGCAACTGCGTTGCGTGCAAACTATTATGAGTTGGGGTTGATAGGTATGGTTGGGAATATGCTCTACATCTTCTTCCCCCTTTTGGCTGGTTGGCTTTCAGATAAGGCGAACAAAGCGTATATGCTGAGAGCAGGGTTAGCGTTGAACATCGCAGCAACAGCAAGCATAAGCCTAGCAAACACGGTCTCGGATCTGCTAGTCGTTAGGATAATGGGAGGGGTCGCACTCGGCTTCTATTGGCCAGTCATAGAAGCATTAGTGGCAGATATTTCACCCGGGCTCACGAGAGTTTCAAAGATAGGGTCATTCGGAGCAGCGACGACCATAGGTATGGTCATAGGTCCACCCTTAGGGGGTGTGCTGGCGCAGATCTTGGGGTTTAAGGCGACTTTTCTGCTTGCTTCACTACCTATGGTCGCTGCGCTCGCTACAATCCTGCTTTATGTAGCACCAGCATATGGGAAAGCTGTGCAGATAGCTTATTTCTCTCCGGCTTCTCCTCAAACATTCTTCCTAAAGGGTGTTCTTAGGGTTGCGCCTCTTGTCGCAATCTATAGCGCGTTCTTTAGCACAGTCGTTTCTATTCTACCTGGGTACCTTTCGCTTTTGGGCTACACCGCTACTCAGATTGGGGTGCTCTTTGCTCTGGTGAACGGGGCGAGGATTGTTGCGTTGCTGTCCTCTTATAAGGTTGGGAGTAAGGAGGTCTTGGCTTTGACCTTCTTTTCGCTCACCCTTGCTTTAAGCTGCATAATAATATTCTTAGCCGAATCGTTAATCTCATTCGCAGTAGGCTTGGTGGTTATGGGGGTTTCGATAGGTTTCATATTCCCCCTCTCCTTCACACTTGCATTAAAAGGGGTTGAGCAGAGGATGTTGGGTAGGGGTGTTGGCGTCTACGAATCGATACTTGGTCTAGGTTTCGCTGGGGGACCTATATTTTCAGGCTTCGTCGCTGAGAACATCGACCCAAAAGCACCCTATCTGATCTTGGGTCTGCTCTGCCTATTTATCCCAATATCTCTAAGGAAGATAAAGGGGGTTGAGAGGGAGGTTAGTTAATGGTCTTCGTGTTTTAATTCTCCTCTTGGTGATTTCCACGTTCCTATATCTACCGTCGTGCTTTAATACAACAGAAGCTCTAAGATTGAGAAGGCGGGATGATATCGAAAGCGACTGAGGATACTATAACTACGCTGCTTAAAGAGGAACTTGAGAAGCTCGGTGTTAAGGCTGAAGCGTTTCCCTCAATAACTACTCCAGCAGGTATTAGGAAACCTGACCTCCTTTGTAGCAATGCTGGGATATATCCGCTTGAGGCGAAGTTCAGCGAGAGGGACTTGATTGTAGCGATAGCCAAGATCCAGAATGATTATCTTAAGCATCATAAGGTTCTAGGGATCAAGGGTGGTTTCGCAATACTATACCCTGAGGAGCTCACGAGACCTATGCCGATCGAAGCTGTAAGAGACTTTGCTATGAAGTCTAGACTTAAGCTCGTTTCAATGTTTCCGCCAGAGGATGCGAGGCCGTTTAATGTTTATGAGGGATCATTACCGCAGGTAGCTAAAACGATCGCTGAGCACGTCCTTACTCCGCCAAAATATGTTGAGCCTAGCATCGATTACATAATAAAGTCGCTTCGGGAGTCAGCCATGTATATTATGAACGGGTTGAGACACTTAGCGAGTAGCCAGCTAGAGGGCTTCTTTGGTGGCAAAGATGTTTTCAAGAACATATTACAATATGAAGAGGGGAAATATCCTGCTGAAGAGTTAAAGTTCGCTGCTGCATACTTGCTGGTGAGTCAGCTACTATTCTATCACGTCATCTCTAGGTTGAGAACAGATTTTCCCGAGATAGATCCAGATGCGGTTTTGCAGCCATCAGATTTGAACTCCTATTTTAGGAGGGTGCTTAATACTAACTATAGGGTGGTCTTTTCGTATGATGTCGCATCACTTATACCGTCGAAGTTCTTAGATGAGGTTAGGACGATAATTAATGTGATTAAGGGGTTAAGTGCTGAGAAGGTGGGTGGAGACCTTCTTGGCACTATCTTTCATGATCTGATACCTTTTGACGTGAGAAAGAATGTGGCGGCTTTCTACACGAATGTATTAGCTGCTGAGTTATTAGCGTCTTTATCGATAGATAGTTCTGATGTTAAGGTCGCTGATTTCGCTGTAGGCAGTGGTGGTCTACTTGTGGCTGCGTATAGAAGAAAGAAGGAACTGCTGAAGGCACCATTCACGCAGGAGGTGCATAGGAGGTTCGTGGAAGAGGAGCTGCTGGGGGTTGATGTAATGCCCTTTGCTGCAAATATCGCTGCGTGCCATCTTGCTCTACAGTCACC
>CAYQXI010000022.1:0-2117 GCA_964421575.1 uncultured Nitrosopumilales archaeon | reverse complement strand
TAAGATGCTCGTAGACTCACTAGGAGACGTCACGATTACCAACGATGGTGCGACTATACTAAAGGAGATTGATGTTCAGCATCCTGCTGCTAAGATGTTGGTTGAGGTTGCTAAGGCGACTGATAACGAGGTCGGTGATGGTACAACCTCTGCTGTGGTGTTAGCTGGTGCGCTTCTTGAGAAGGCTGAAGAGCTCATAGCGAAGGATGTGCACCCAACAATCATCGTAGACGGATACAGGGCTGCGGCTGAGAAGGCGCTTGAAATACTCGACAAGATCGCTATAAAGATCGACCCCATGGATAGAAAGTGGCTTGAAAAGATCGCTACCACAAGCATGCTCACAAAGATGGTCTCTGAGGAAAGCCCCTACCTAGCGAACCTCGTAGTAGATGCTGTCTTAACCGTCGTCGAAAAGACACCCAAAGGCTACAAGGTTGATGCTGATAACATCAAGGTTGAGAAGAAGCCCGGCGGCTCACTTAGCGACACCAAGTTGATTAAGGGTGTGGTCTTGGATAAGGAGGTTGTTCACGCTGGGATGCCTAAGCGCGTCGAGAACGCGAAGATAGCGCTCATAAACGCGCCGCTCGAGATAGAGAAGCCTGAGTGGAGCGCCGAAATCAGGGTAAGTGATCCTTCGCAGATCAAGAAGTTCCTAGATGAAGAGACAGCGATTCTGAAGGAGATGGTCGATAAGATCAAGGCCACGGGTGCTAATGTGGTTATCTGCCAGAAGGGTATCGATGACGTTGCCCAGCACTTCCTTGCTAAGGCTGGTATACTTGCGGTGAGGCGTGTGAAGGAGAGCGACATGACGAAACTTGCTAAGGCTACTGGGGGCAGAGTCGTAACAAACCTTGACGACTTAACGCCTAACGACTTAGGTTATGCTGAGCTCGTCGAGGAGAGGAAGGTCGAGGAGGATAAGTGGGTCTTCGTAGAGGGCTGCAAGAACCCCAAGGCTGTGACCATCTTGATCAGAGGCGGTTCCCAGAGAGTCGTGGACGAAGCCGAAAGAAGCATACACGACGCAATCATGGTAACCAAAGACGTCATAGAGAAACCAGCTTTGGTCGCCGGAGGCGGAGCACCAGAAGCTCAGCTGGCTTACGAAATCAAGGAGTGGGCAAATACGCTCTCTGGTAGGGAGCAGCTAGCAGCCCAGAAGTTCGCAGAAGCCTTGGAAGTAATACCTCTAACGCTAGCAGAAAACGCTGGCATGGACACCATAGACACGCAGGTCGAGCTAAGAGCGAAGCACGGCGAAGGCAAGATCTGGTACGGCATAAGCGTCATGGATGGTGGTGTAGCGGACATCTACGAGAAGGGGATCTTCGAGCCGGTCAAGGTGAAGGAGCAGATCATAAAGTCAGCCACCGATGCTGCCAGCATGATACTACGCATAGACGACGTCATCGCTGCTGGTAAGATGAAGGAGACCAAACCACCTAAGCCGAGCGAAGAAGGCGGCACTGGAGAGGAGATCTAAACCCTCACATCCATTATTTTTTAAACCCCCACAAATACTTTTAAGCCGCAGCAATTTATTCTGGAGAAAACGGTGCAAACCCCTAATAAGATTCTTAATCACCCACTTCGCCACATATTTTTATGGTTTATTTGAGTAAGCGCCGACTTTGCTTGCTCTTAATGTATTCTGTTATCACCTTCTTCTCAGCTCTTCTAAGAAGCTCAGATAAAGTGGGTGGTGATAGTTTGAGCATAGAAGCCAATGTATGCAGCTTTATTTTCCTTGGTTGATCAAAGTAACCTAGCTCATATGCTGAGAGCAGAACCTCCTCCTGCCTCTTTGTCAACAGATTCGGCGTTTTAGCCGGCTCTATCTTCTTAAGAGCGAATCTGACGCCTTGCTTTTCAAGTTGATCTAACAATTTTTTAATAGAGGACTTGTTCCCAAGCATCAACCAACTTATGCTGCCGTCTTGATTTAGGGTAGATGATATGAGGAAGCAGCCTGAAGATGCTAGAACCCTACAGGCTGAACAGGTATGGGATATGGGCCAACCTGCGATCCTTCCCCCCTTTACACTAATAACTTCAAGCCCTCTTACACCAGGATCAGACTTAAGTTCTTTAAGAACATCATCCACCCG
>CAYQXI010000021.1:0-8032 GCA_964421575.1 uncultured Nitrosopumilales archaeon | reverse complement strand
GAGCGCAGCCTCGCCGAGGCTACCTCTACCAATATCGTTGACTGAGCCGAAGGCTGACATGAACGCGGCGGTAAACTCGGGGATCTGGTTTTCGCCGTGCAGTAGAACAAAGGCATTCGGTTTTCTTCTTCTGATCTCTCTTAGATTTGAAGCAATTAGTTCTATCGCCTCGTCCCAGCTGATTTCGACCCACGCCGGGTCTTCTCCTCTTCCCTTCTTGGGATTCGTCCTCTTTAAGGGTGCTTTAATGCGATAGGGGTCGTAGAGTGTCATGATGCCGCAGTTTCCCTTAGGGCAGAGCCCTCCTTCGTTAATCGGATGGTTAGGGTTACCCTCGATCTTCACAAGCCTTCCATTGACTCGCCTCGCTAAAATACCACAACTCACTGTGCACATTAGGTCCACAGAAGGTATCCTCACATCCTCGATATTACTGGGGCTACTTTCTTTTTTCTCAACCGACACCGCAAGTAGTTGACTTGGCTCAAGGTTGGATAGCACGCTCCCTAAAGCTATAATACCTCCTGTTCCTGCGACGATCTTAGCGAAATCTCTTCTTGTAATCTTCTCTTCGCCCATCTACTCCACCTCCGCTATAGTTGGGGCATGGATAACCGTCTCTTCTTCCTCTACGGGTAGAAACTTGATAACCAAGGTGAAAAGAAGGGCAGCCCCTCCATATATACCAGCCATCACCGACCACTCAACCCACGTTGGAGCATACGAACCTAAAGGATACTCAGCCCAACCAAACCACTCGTGGGTGAAGAGTGTCCCAGCCATTAAAAGATTCCACCTCTTCAGCCATATACCTACTAAGATTAGCAAAGAAGTAAGAGTAAGCACCCTTGTAGATCTTCTATATTTGGGGAAGGCGAGGATCACAAATGGTATCAGCGCACCCGCAATTATTTCAAACCAGAAGAGCGGCGCATTTGAACCCACCAGCAAGAAGAGTAAGGGTCTCATGTCAGTAGGTTCGTGGGCGTATGCTACGGTAAGCACCTCTATCATGAGGAAGAAGATGTCTATCGGTATCATCATAAAGAGGAGCCGCGCAAGATCTGAGAGAGTGTCTTGCTCGATCTTAAAACCAGCGAACCTCTTGACGACTATGCATGCGAAGATAAGAAGCGCAACACCAGATACTAAGGCTGAGGAAAGGAAGATTGGCGCCATCAGCGGGCTGAGCCAGAAGGGCCGCGACTTCATTAAGCCGAAGATCCAACCGGTCACAGAGTGGACTGAGACCGCTAAGGGAAGGCCTACTAGGGAAAGCACTCTCAGAATCTGTTCATCCTTATGCTTAGAGTATTCTGAAAGGTCGTCAAAGCCTAGTGTCAACCACCTTCTCTTCTTTGCTAGCCTCCTTCTCATCGAGAACCAGCCTTCCAGTGTTAGCAGAATTATGTATAGGGTGAGTGTGAGAAGGACGTAGAAGAGGGGGGACCTGAGGTTTGGTGTTGGATAAGCGACGTGGAGCAATCTATCGGGTCTTCCCAGATCTGCGGCTATGAAGATGGGCGGGAGGAGGATTATGATGAGCGCTAGAAGTGTCGCGAGCGTAGAAACGGATTTGTATTTTTCTACGTTGAATATGTGAGCTGATGCGGCTATAATGAAGCCTCCTGCGCTTGCACCTATTAAGAAGATGTAGTTTGTTACGTAGAGACCCCAGACTGCACCGCCCATTGACGGAACCTGTAGCCCTGTCCACCAATGCCCCTCCAGTAGCGTTCGACTAAACCCAAAAACCCCGATAAGTATCAGAAGTGCAAGAAATGCTATCCAAGCAGCTAACCGTTGTGTGATTTTCACCCCCCAAATTTCGAGTCTCAAGCAGACCACCTAAAACAAATAGTAAACAGAGGGCTCGTTTCCAAGATCCTCTAACGCCCTCTGCCACCTTCTTTTCGCCAGCATCCTAGAAACATTGCTGGTGGGATCATCAAGGTCGCCGAAATGCAAAGCCTTTACCGGGCACGTGATAACACAGGCTGGTGTCGCATCTCTATCCACCCCGGGCTTAAGACCATTCTTCACGCCGAACCATATGCGATGGGCGCAAAAGGTGCATTTTTCCACAACACCAACAAACCGGTATTGTAAGGTAGGGATATCTCTTCTTGCAACATTTGGATTAAGGTTAGGTGGGATAGCATCACCCACATACTCTGTGACCCCACCTTTACCATACAAATCCCTGCCCTCTACTTCCCAGTCAAAGTACTGATTCTTCTTCGGCTCCTTCCAGTTGAAGGAGTTCACATTATACGGGCAGGCAACTACACAGTATCTGCAACCGATGCATTTCGAGTAGTTGGTAAGAACGAGTCCATCGGCCTCGTTCTTATGTCTAGCCTGAGTTGGGCACGCTTCTACACAAGAGGGGTGTTGGCAGTGCATACAAGGTCTAGACAGAAACCTCCTCGTAACATTAGGGTACTTCCCTACCTCTTTTCTGAACGCATACATCCAAAACATGCCGCTGCCTGTGTTGTTTTCTGCTTTGCATGCAGCCATGCAGGATCTGCACCCGATGCATCTCCGCAGATCTATAACCATCGCCCAGTGAACCAAGGAGCTCCACTAACTGTTACCTTTGCAGAATCTTTATAAAAGGTTTAAATACCGTACACCTATGCTCTTTGTCTAATTATTGAGGTTTTTCTCGATGAGGTAAGAACTTCGCCATTAACAGCTCATCAACATACTTGTTGTTGATCTTAAACTGCTTTTTCCTAACACCCTCGACCACAAAACCGAACTTTTGGTATAACCTAATTGCGGCGTTATTGGTTGAGAAGACGCTGAGCCAAACCTTCTCTACCCCTTTCTTTTCTGCGCGGCTGAGCATCTCCTTCATAAGGGCTTTGCCTACACCAAGCCCTCTAAACTCCTTTATGACCGCAAGACCGAGTTCTGCGGTGTGGCTGTTCTTCTTAAATTCTCCAATCTTCACCTCACCTACGCCAACAACCTTGCCGTCGACCTCAGCTACCAGTATCAAGGTTTTACCGCCGGATTTGGCACTAAGGATGTGGCGCTTCTCTAATCGCATATCGTACTCTCCTTTATCTAATAGAAGGAGGTTTTCTTCCGAAGCTACTTCACTCAATACACTTAGTATAGCTTCCGCGTCCTCAAGCCTCGCCTCTCTTATAATGAGCGAGCGGCTATCTTTGAGTTTGTGCTCCAAGTTAAGTGGGTTAAAGCCTTCTTTAAACATTAAAGTTTACCTATTTACCATTCTAAGTAGCGATAACAGAGTAGAGAGGTTTAAATCCTATTTTGACCCACATCAGAATGATGAGTCAGCATGTGGTTAAGGGTTAAGCGGATGGGTGTAGTGAAGCCTAAAACGTTTGGCGACGAGGCAGAGGCTGAGATCGAGATATCTGAAGATGCTCGTGCTGTAGTCGATTCGCTCAAAGGTTACTCACATCTAATCATCGTAACCCACTCAAATAGCGATAATACGGTGAAAACTTACGTTGGTAAAGTTATCAGCTACGGAGACGGTGTGATTAATGTAAAGATGGGTTTGAAAGATAGTGTAGATGTTATACATATTCAGCCATACGATGCGTTCAAAGACTGCATCTATAGTGCATTAGTCCCCCAGAAATTACTCCATATGCCGAAAAATGAGGCTCTTAAGGTGTTGCTGAAGGCTGGTGAGAGCTTCCATGGCGAGCTGTGCGCTGGGGTAGCAATAGGTGTTAGAATGCTCTATCGAGCCTTGGTCGAGCTAGGCTGTGAACCGAGGGATAAAGAGCTGAAGGCTGTGGTTGCTGTGAAGGCTTGTGTGGCTGACGGTATTCAAGCTGCAATGGGTGCTACTAATAAGAGGTTCCACGCTTTAGAGCAGATAGAAGGTAACGCAACCTTTACCTACCGAGGTAAAGCAGTTAAAATTAGACTCTCGGAATCACCAAGATTCCACGACGCTAAGGAGGTTATCTTGGCAAAAGAAGAGGATGTTATAGGCGAGGTCACTGTGCTTCCTTCTTCTGAACCAAAGCCTTAACTATGTTTACCAGCTCTTCTCCTCTTAACTTCAGATTGATTAATGGGATGTTTTGATCTTTTAGCTGAGTTACGTTTTCGCTTATCACTCCAGTCACGGCTAAAATGGGGGGCTCGGTGCCTACGAGAAGACTATTTAGATCCTCAGTATCTTTCGCTGTTAAGATCTTGTAGACATCTGTCCTCTTCGCTACAAGGGAGTGAAAGCCCTCTATGAATATGATATCTAGATCCTCATTTTTCAAACACCCTAGTATACTGTCTAAATTACCATAATACGTTTTAGTTCTTTTGATCAAAGCCAGCTCGTCTGGTGATGCGCTTAGGACGACCTTTGCACCAGCCCTTGCGAACCGCCACGTATCCTTACCAGTAGTATCTATCGTTACACCTTCTTCGTGTATGTGCTTCACAGCACCGATTTTAAAGCCCATCCCCGCAAGTCGAGAGATAAGGTACTCCATCGTCCAAGTTTTACCCGACTTCTTACGGCCCACAATAGCAACCACTACGGCCAACTTAACACCCGCCCTCTACAACCTACCTTAAGTACCTTCTAAACCTTACGCAGTAAAGGGCTTCCCTTTTGTCTGTTTAATCGCATACAGTCTTCTAGCTACGGTACCTACTAATGTATGGCCAACTATAACTATAAGAATAATAGCGCCGTGTGAGCATTTGAGCCGAACCTCTCCTACACAGTAATCATCTGTCTAATCCTTTGCATACTTTCCTTGACGTTTGCTAATCAAAAGGATGCGCAACTGCTAATTTAACTATTAAGACCGATAAGGTAATATACCGATTATCCAATAAGGTAGGTGCAAGTTGAGCATTAAACATCTGGATCAAGAGAAGCGAAGGGAGTTCATAGCCTATATGCGAAAGGAGTCTATAGATCTACCTGATTATGAGGTTGTAGATGTGCCTAAACCAAAACTATACAAGGAGTTCTTTCCCTGGGACAAGCCGCCACTAACGGTCTTCGACGGCATACTTCTCCCACTTAAGACGCCTGAGAAGATTTGGATAACGGACACAACTTTTAGGGATGGGCAGCAAGCACGTGAACCATATTCTGTTAAGCAGATCGTAGACCTATACACACTGCTCCACGAGCTCGGCGGCCCAGAGGGAAAGATCCTTCAGTCAGAATTCTTCTTATACTCCAAGAAGGATAGGGAAGCTGTCGAAGCTTGCAGAAACCTCGGCTATGATTATCCGCTCATAGTAGGTTGGATGAGGCCTACCTACGAAGATCTGATTCTTGTAAAAGGAAGTAAAGTTGAGGAGTGCGGTATGGTTACGCCTGTAAGCGATTACCATATCTTCTATAAATTCCCTGGACTCGGGCGGCAGAAGGTGATTTCGAAGTATCTTGAGGTGGTTGAGGAGGTCTTTAAGCTCGGCATAGTGCCTCGTGTGCATCTAGAAGACTCTACTAGAGCAGACATATTTGGTGTAGTTGTCCCATTTATTAGAAAACTTATGAAACTCTCACGTAAATACGGGCTTCCGTTTAGGGTAAGGGTCTGTGATACCTTAGGTATAGGATTACCTTGGGATGGTGCGGCCCTGCCTAGAAGTGTTCCGAAGCTCATCTGGGTCTTAAATAACATATGTGATGTTCCATCGGAGCAACTGGAGTTTCATGGGCATAACGACTTCCATATGGGTGTTGCGAACTCTGTCTCCGCTTGGCTCTATGGTGCATCATTAGTAAACTGCACCCTTCTTGGTATAGGTGAGAGGGCTGGGAATGTGCCACTGGAGGCTATGGTCTTCATGTATGCTAACATCAAAGGAGATTTGGATGGTATGGATACGAAGGTGATAACGAAGATCGCCCAATACTATGAGGAGGAGATCGGTTACAGCATCCCACCATACTATCCAATCGTAGGTGAAAACTTCAACGTAACTTGGGCTGGGATACACGCTGATGGTCTCCTCAAGAACATAGAAATGTACCTACCGTTTGACACAGAGAAGCTCTTAGATCGACCGCCGGGCGTGGCTGTCTCTGAATACTCTGGTCTAGCTGGCGTTGTGTTTTGGATAAACCACTACTTTAAGCTCACCGGCGAAAACAAGGTTACGAAATCTACACCGGGTGTGGTTGAGATACATGATGAGATCAAGGCGATGTATGACGAAGGCAGACTTACGAGGATTGGCAACGAGGAGATGCTTGCGCTGGTTAAGAAGCATATGCCTTGGTTGCTCGAGAAGGCTAACAATAGGGTTAAAGTCAAGATGAAATAAAGATCATTTCTATCCAAGCACCTAATAAAAGAAGGGCAGCTATAGCAATTATAGTGTAAGCAAGGTTACGTATCTCATATTTTAGAATCTTAGATTTGATCGCCAAGATCAGATATAGGTTCTGTGTTACCGAAGCCGCGTAGGCTGCGAACTCGAGCCAGAAGAATGGTAAGATGGTGGTGGTTAAGAAGAGTGTAATACCGGAGACATTATTTACTACGCCGGATGCTGAGAAGACTAGGCCTGTGTTGTAGAGCACGTATGGTCCTAAGATGAGCCCTAAGCCCGGTATCAGCATTAGTAGAGCTATCCTTATGTTGTTGCTGAAGATGTCCATGGCGTTTGGGTTAGCTGGTACGATCTTCTTCACATCTTCTAGTATTCTTTCTGCTTCGCTTCTCTCTACGGTTGTCGCTGAGCCGAGTGCTGTGAACCCTATTAGAATGAGGAGGACGATTAGGAAGGTGCGACGCCGACTCAACGTGAGCAGAGAGCTGTAGGGTTTATTGTTAAATAAACTTACCTTATGTCTGTTGTAGCATCTTTATGAGTAGTTTGCCGTTTTCCAGCATCCCGAGGTCGTTGTTGAGGTATATGTAGACCTTCTTGGCGTCTGCTTCCTTCACCTTCTTTACGATCTCTTCTAGCTCCCCTCTGCTGTACACGTATGCATACCACTCCTCTCTGCCGTGTAGCCTAAGGTAGATTAGGTCGTTTAGGGTGATGATTTCTCTTGGTAGGGCTGGCGCGTCTACCGAGCAGAAGGAAACCCCGCAAGCTCTAATTTCATCTATTCTGCGCCACCAGCTCTGCTCCCTGAATTCGACGACCGCACGCTCCCCTAGGTTTAGGTTTGTGAAGAAGCCGGTGAGGCGGCTGATGCTTCTTTCATTCGGTTTGAAGTTTGAGGGCATCTGAAAGAGCCAGAACGCTATCCTATCCTCGATAGGCTTGAACGGCTCCTTGAATCTGCTCCATAGTTTGAGTGCTTTGTCTGATAGTTTGGTGTAGTGGGTTATCGAGCGGTGCACCTTTATAGAGAAGTCGAAGTCTTTAGGCGCTTTAATCCAAGCTTTGACCCAGCTAGGGGAGGGGAATCGGTAGAAGCTAGCATTAATCTCAACGGTATTGAAACCTTGGCTAACATACCACTCGAATGGTGTCGGCACACCCGGGTTCCAGAAGTAGCTGTAGCCAGATGTGCCTACCCTAAACTTACTCATTCCTCTAATGCAGAGGTTCCGAAGCCTATTAATCCTTTTAGAAGCAGAATATACTAGAGAACCTTAGGTGGTTGTGGCGGGCTTTTTGTAGAGTTTATAGCGTTTATGCGGCTCAATTATCTCTATAACCAATATATCTCCTTCTTTAACATCATTATGCTTAAACCATTTACTCAACCCCTTCGAGAAACCACGTCCAGCGGCCAGATCTCCCTTCTTCTTACTACTATACCCTCCCACCATATATGTCTCTATCTCCCCCACATTTGTTTCTAAAGTAAATGGTACTTTATAACCGGGGAAGAGCGGCCTAAACTTCTTAGGAATCTTTACCAGTTTCCACTTAATATCGCTTTTTGACAGAGTGATTTCAATTCTTTGGGCTGCTTGTGCGGGTTGTGTCGGAGATAGCGGCTTTCCACTTTCTAGAGCTGAAACTCGCTTTTCAAGCTCTGCAACTCTAAGTTCGAGGGGGTTTGGAACCTTATAATCTATGCTCTTAAGGTAACTTATAA
>CAYQXI010000020.1:0-11686 GCA_964421575.1 uncultured Nitrosopumilales archaeon | reverse complement strand
GCCAGTCTAGCCGCCCAGTCATCAGCACAAGTGGACCGTCTTCCTCAAACGGTTTGACAGCACCCCCTTCTTCTAATGCTCCTACGCCACTAAAGCTGTGAATCAACCTTCTTAACTCCTCATCCTTGATCAAAGGTTTATCTTCACCTAAAGCTTTGGTCAATAGGAATCTTCTCATATCCCATCTCCTCACTTCACCTACACCTAACTCAGACCTAATCCTCTCCCCAAAGGTTCTAAGCACATCGCCCAGCAGCTCATTATACTCCCAGTCACAGCCATTATAGATCACCCCAGTCTTCCCTCTCACCCCCTCGCCTACAAACGATAAGATGTCCTCAAGGTAGGAGTAGCTAACGGTGGTGAGAAGATCTGCTTCATAAGCTCCAAACTTCTCGAAGTATCCCTCTGCTAGGAGATCCCAGACTTCTCTGTATCCGCCTTTAAAGTGGTGTTTACCGTTGAGCCAAATAAAGTGCGCTTCATCCTTAATCTGACACCATCCTTCGCCGATGTAACTCCAGCTGCTGCGCCGCATATTCAAGAGATGTATGGTAAAGACTGTGGGGCAGAAGTATCTCCTCTCCTCCAGATCTTGCTTAGCTGAGATGCCTGCTGGAACCGCATGCCAATCGTGTAGATGAAGCACGTGAGGAAGCTCTCCAATAGCACCGGACACACAGAGGTGGTCTACGTATGCTCTAAGCCCTCTGGCGAAAAGAGCCATTTTCTCAAACGTGATCGCATCATTATAGATGATTGGATTATCTAACCAACAGCTGGTCTCCGGATCAGCTCCGCAGAACAGATAGTATTCCACACCCTCCGAAACACCGCGCTCTAAAGCGATCTTATATGGGTAGAGCCTACCGTCTTCCCCGCGCCTAAAGCCCTCAGCCAAATAATCGCCTACCCTGCGGAAACCATACTTCGATTTGATATCTGGCTCCATATGCCTACCGTGGCTCGGCATAAACACACTAACCCTATACTTCCTCGCCAAAGCGCGCGCTAAGTTATAGACCGCAACCCCCAACCCCCCGACCGAAGCTAAACCTTGGCATTCAAATGAAAGCATCCAGATATTCTTATCAACAGAGAGATCGTCAGGTATCCAAGCTCCTGGTGTGCGCCGCATAACATCACCCTTCATCATGGAGGGGGATAAGTTTTTATCTGCGTCTTAGAAAAGGTTTAAATAGATACCCTTTGGAGAGGTATGTGGTCGTTTTGTGGAGGGTGTTTTAGTAACCGTATAGGCTCGAGCGTGAATATAAAATATGTTAGAAGAAGTTGAAAAAGAAAAAATTAGCGGGTTCAGAGTAACCGAGCACATATACGTTCCCAAACACGAAATACTATCTGAAGAAGAAGCGCAAGAGCTCTTGAAGCGAATACACGCAACACCAGAGCAGCTACCTTATATACGCGCCTCAGACCCAGTCGTCAGAGAATTGGGCGCAAAGCCAGGTCAGATACTCAAGATAACACGCAGAAGCGAGACTGCGGGTGAGGCAGTTTACTATAGGTATGTGGTGGAGTGAGATGAGGCAAGAAAAGCTAGATTCTTGGTGGGTCCTCCAAGACATCCTTGAGTCAGAGGGTGTCGCTAGGCAGCACCTTAACTCCTATAACGAGTTCGTTGAGAAGCAGCTACAGAGCATAATAGATGAGGTTGGGGAGATAGATATTGAAACACAGACCACGGCTTATAAAGTTAAGTTCGGTAGGGTAAGGCTCGGTCAACCTAGAGTTGTTGAGAGAGACGGTTCGATAAGCAACATAACACCCCTTGAGGCACGCTTAAGGAACCTAACCTACGCTGCACCTATCTACCTTGAGATGATGGTGGAAGAGAACGGCATCATAAAGGACGTGCAGTTCCATCATATAGGAGACCTGCCTGTGATGGTTAAATCGAATCTATGTGTCTTAAGCAGACTTCCTGAAGAGCAGCTCATAGAGCTGGGTGAAGACCCTAAAGATCCAGGAGGGTACTTCATAATAAATGGTAGTGAGAGGGTAATTATAGGATTAGAGGACCTTTCACCAAACAAGATACTTGTAGATATGGAGAAGCAGAGCGGCACCACACTCTACACCGCAAGAGTCTATTCCTCGATTATAGGCTACAGATCCAAATTAGAAGTAGTTCTGAAGCAAGATGGGTCGATCGTAGTCAAGCTGCCTACTTCACCAGTAGAGCTGCCTTTTGTGATCGTGATGCGTGCGCTTGGCGTTGAAGTTGATAAGGATATAGCTGAGATGGTGTCTCTAAAGCCTGAGATTCAAGATTTTCTGGACGTTTCATTTGAGAAGGCGTCAGATGCATTAACTCAGCACGAGGCTTTGATCTACATCGGTAACCGTGTAGCCCACGGCATGTTGGATGAGCTGAGAATAAGAAGGGCAGAGACGCTTCTGGACTGGGGTCTTCTACCACACATAGGTAAAACACCTAATGACCGCTACAATAAAGCGGTCTTCTTAGGTGAAGTGGTCTGCAAGCTGCTTGAGTTAAGATTAGGCTGGATTCAACCAGATGATAAAGATCACTACGGAAACAAGGTCATAAAGTTCGCAGGCCAACTCCTAGCAGACCTCTTTAGAACGGCCTTCCGCAACCTTGTGCGCGATATAAAATATCAGTTAGAAAGAATGGGGCAGAGAAAAGGATCTAATGTTATAAGCGCAGCAATAAGACCGGGCATAATAACCGATAAGCTTAGGAACGCGATAGCGACTGGCAACTGGGGTAAGGGTAAGGTTGGAATAACCCAGCTCCTAGACAGAACCAACTACCTCTCCACCATAAGCCACCTAAGAAGAATTCAATCGCCTCTGAGCAGAGGGCAACCCAACTTCGAGGCAAGAGACCTCCATTCAACACACTTTGGCAGAATCTGCCCTAACGAAACGCCAGAAGGATCTAATTGCGGCTTGGTCAAGAACCTCGCCCTCTCAGCAATCATCTCAATAGAAGTTCCTCAAGCCGAGATCGTGAATAAACTATATGAGCTGGGTGTCCTGAGCGTAAAAGAGGCCTCTGAAGATCTTAAGAGGAACGGGTGTAAAGTCTTTGTTGAGGGTAGGTTTGTTGGATTCGTTGAAGACGGGACTGCGCTTGCAGCAAACTTCAGAGCACTTAGGCGAGAGGGGCAAATACACCCACACGCAAGTATCTATTACTATGAACCAAAGCATCCGCAAGCCTCTAAGCGCATTTACATCCACACAAGCTCAGGCAGGGTCTTAAGACCTCTTATCGTTGTAAAGGATGGTAAACCTCTCCTTACTGAGGAGCACATAAAGCGAATAAGGACAAAAGAACTCAGCTGGCGTGACCTCCTACATATGGGTGTTATAGAGCTTATAGATGCTAATGAGGAAGAGAATACCTACATAGCCATTAAGCCAGAAGAGGTCACTGAGAAGCACACACACCTCGAGCTCCACCCAGCAGCCATCTTAGGTGTAACCGCATCGATTATACCCTACCCAGAGCACAACCAGTCTCCACGTAACACATACGAAGCAGCTATGGCTAAGCAGTCACTAGGCTTCCTTTCACCAACCCTCTTAACCAACACATACGTTAGACAACACTTTTTAACCTACCCGCAGAAGCAGCTCGTCACAACTAAGGCTGCTGAGCTACTTAACCTCAACGAAAGACCGACAGGACAGAACTTCGTAGTGGCAGTCCTCTCATTTGAAGGGTACAATATAGAGGACGCTATAATATTGAATAAATCTGCCATCGATAGAGGGTTGGCTAGGTCATTCTTCTACCGCATCTATGAGGCTGAGTCAAAGCAGTATCTAGGTGGGATGAAAGACAGCTTCGAGATACCATCACCAGACGCTAATGTTCGAGGATACCGTGGCGAAAAGTATTATCGCCTACTCGAAGCTGATGGTGTTGTAGCGCGAGAAGCAGTAGTCTCCGGGGGAGACGTAGTAATCGGGAGGACGAGCCCACCTAGGTTCATGGAGGAGTACAAGGAATTTGAAATAAGGGGACCGTATAGGCGTGACACATCCATAAGCATCAGACCTTCTGAGTCAGGGGTTGCAGACGCGATCTTCTTTACGGAGAATGTAGACGGCGAAAAGATGTACAAAGTGAGGGTTCGTGATCTTAGAATACCTGAAATTGGTGACAAGTTTGCCTCAAGGCACGGACAAAAGGGTGTCGTAGGGATAGTCTTCAGACAGGCTGATATGCCTTACACAGAAGACGGGATAGTACCCGATCTCATAATCAACCCACACGCCTTCCCGTCAAGGATGACAGTCGGGCAGTTCATAGAGTCTATAGCTGGTAAGGCTGCGGCGCTTCGCGGCCACCCCGTTGATGGCACAGCATTCGCTGGAGAGCCGGTAGAGGAGTTGGCGAAGATCTTAGAAGCATATGGGTTTAAGCGTTCTGGAAAGGAAGTTATGTATGATGGTAGGACGGGCAAAAGGTATGTGGCAGATATCTTCATAGGAATAGTCTATTATCAGAAACTACACCATATGGTTGCTGATAAGATACACGCTAGAGCGAGAGGACAGGTTCAGATGTTAACGAAGCAGCCTACAGAAGGGAGAGCGAGAGGAGGAGGTCTAAGATTCGGAGAGATGGAGAGAGACTGCTTGATAGCCTACGGTACATCTATGGTCCTTAAAGATAGGCTCCTTGATGAAGCTGATAAAACAGAAGTCTATGTCTGCGAAGAATGCGGTCTTATAGCGTACTATGATGCAAGGACCAGAAAGTACGTGTGCAGACTCTGTGGCGAAAAGGCGAGAGTCTCGAAGGTTGTGATGGCTTACGCCTTCAAACTCCTACTTCAGGAGATGATGAGTCTCAATATAGCGCCTAGGCTTCGGTTAAAGGAGAAGGTGTGAGAATATGTTGATAGAAGAAGGCATAAAGATGATAGATGCGATCAAATTCTCGGTCTTCTCACCTAACGAAATCAGAAGGTACTCCGTAGCGGAGATCTCTGCACCTGAAACATACGATGAAGACGGAATGCCAGTCACAGGAGGCCTTATGGATAGCAGACTCGGAACACTGGAACCAGGCCAAAAGTGTGCTACTTGTGGGAACACCTCAGCTAGATGCCCTGGTCACTTCGGCCATATCGAGTTGGCTGAGCCTGTATTACATATTGCCTTCGTCGAAGATGTTCGAAAGATACTGGTTTCAACCTGCAGGTATTGTGGTAGGCTTCTTCTATCCCAGGAGGAAATCGACTCGTATCACGCTGAGTTAGCTAAGAAAGAGCCTTCTGCACCTACTCTTGCTGAGGAGATTACGAAGGAGATCCTTGCGAAGACCAAGAAGGCTAAAGTCTGCCCGCACTGCAATAAGCCTCAATATGAGATTGAGTTTACCAAACCTACGACTTTTCACGAGATTACTGAGTGGGGTGGTGCTACCCGCCTACTCCCAGTCGCTATACGGGAGAGGCTTGAGCGGGTGCCTGATGATGATCTTAGGCTCTTGGGGTATGATCCATCCACCACAAGACCGGAGTGGTTTGTTCTACAAGTTCTTCCTGTCCCCCCGGTTTGTGTAAGACCATCTATCACTTTGGAGTCGGGCATACGCTCTGAAGACGACTTGACTCACAAGCTTGTGGATATACTGAGAGTTAATCAGAGGGTTAAGGAGAGTAAGGAGTCTGGTACCCCACCCCTTATAGTTCAGGATCTGGTTGATCTGCTTCAGTACCAAGTTACAACATACTTCGATAATGAGGTCTCTGGTATACCTCAAGCGCACCACCGCTCCGGCAGACCGCTGAAGACGCTGAGCCAAAGGCTGAAGGGTAAGGAGGGGCGGTTTAGAGGTAGCCTCTCTGGTAAGAGGGTTGACTTTTCAAGCAGAACCGTAATCTCCCCCGACGCTAATCTCGATATCTGTGAAGTTGGTGTGCCTTATGAAGTTGCGAAGAAGCTCACTATACCAGAGAGGGTGGCTCCTTGGAATATAGAGTTCTTAAAGCAGCTAGTTCTGAACGGTCCTGAGAAGCACCCCGGCGCTAATTACGTGATTAGGCCTGATGGTGTAAAGATACGCTTAGACTACGCTTCAGACCGCTCAGCCCTAGCGGAGAGCCTTAGTCCAGGTTATATTGTCGAGAGACACCTTATGGATGGAGACATAGTGCTCTTTAACAGACAACCATCCTTACACAGAATGTCTATAATGGCTCATTTTGTTAAAGTGCTACCTTACCGAACCTTCAGACTACACCCAGCCGTCTGCCCACCCTATAACGCTGACTTCGACGGTGATGAGATGAATCTCCACGTACCGCAAAGTGAGGAGGCTAGGGCGGAGGCTCTTATGCTTATGAGGGTGCAGGATCAGATCATCTCACCCAGATATGGTGGACCTATCATAGGGGCTATACGAGATTATCTTACTGCGGCATATCTGCTGACTCACGACTCAACCATATTCACTAAAGAGGAATTCACCAACCTAGCTTTGGCTGGAGGGTATGTTGGTCCGCTACCTGAGCCTATTGAGAAGACGCCGGAGCCGCTCTACAGTGGTAAGCAGCTCTTTTCACTCTTCCTCCCGAAGGACTTCAACTACGTTATGGCCTCTAAATGGGCTAAGGGTAATGTGAAGGATGTTATTGTGAAGAATGGTGAACTGGTCAGCGGAGTTATAGATAGAGCGGCTATAGGTGCTGAGGAGCCTAATAGTCTGCTACATCGACTAACCAAAGATTATGGCACAGAAGAGGCGAGGAGGTTCCTAAACTCCGTGCTCGCTGTTCTGAAAGCCTATATTACGAGGAGAGGCTTCACTTACGGTTACGACGACCTTGAATTACCTGAAGATGTCCGAAAGAAGATAGACCAAGCCATTAAAGAAGCATATAATGAAGTGGAAAGGCTGTTTGAGCTCTATGAGAAGAAGCAGCTACCTTTGGCGCGAGGGTTATCGCCCGAGGAAGCACTTGAGCTATACATTGTGAATGAGCTTCAGAGGGCAAGAGATAGGGCTGGGAGAATTGCTGACAGATCCTTCCCAGAATCGAACCCAGGAGTGATTATGGCTAGAACGGGTGCTAGGGGGTCTCTGCTCAACATAGGTCAGATGGCGGCTTCTTTAGGGCAGCAGTCTGTGCGTGGGCGCCGTATAGAGAAAGGCTATCAAGATAGAGCCCTACCACACTTCCTCCCAGGCGAACGATCCCCAGACGCAAAAGGATTCGTCAAATCTAATTACAGAGATGGGTTGTCTCCGGTGGAATTCTTCTTCCATGCTATGGGTGGGCGTGAGGGGCTTGTAGATACAGCGGTCAGAACGCAGCAGAGTGGGTATATGCAGCGTAGGCTTGTGAACGCTATGGAGCACCTTAGAGTCGAATACGACCTTAGTGTAAGAGATCCATACGGGCATATCATTCAGTTCGTTTATGGTGAAGACGGTGTTGATCCGGCCAAGAGTGATCATGGTATGGCGGTTAACATACCAAGGCTTGTAGAAACAGAGGCTCTTATCTCAAAGACATCTAAACCAGCATCAGAAGAGGAGATCAAGAAGGTTGTTTCTAAATACGCTAAAGAGCTCAACCCAAGGTTGATCCAAGACTTGTACGCAGCACTCAAAGAGAACCCCTTGGAGATTAAATCTGTCGAAAATGTCTGCAAACGCGTAGTCGAACTCCTTAAGAAAGCTACAGTTGAGCCAGGTGAAGCGATAGGTGTAGTTGCTGCGCAGTCTGTAGGCGAACCTGGCACCCAGATGACACTCCGAACCTTCCACTTTGCAGGTGTAAGAGAGAAGGATGTCACACTTGGCCTACCTAGGTTGATAGAGCTGGTTGATGCTAGAAAGCAGCCAAGCAAGGCTTCCATGACGGTCTACATAGACCCAGATTATGCTGCTGCTGAGCTTAAGAAGGCTGAAAAGGAGAATAAAGAGAAATGGGCTAAGCTCTCTCCTGAAGAATTAGAGCAGGAGAAGAGTAAGATTTTGAATAAAGTCGCACTTAAAGTCGCTAAGCAGATCCTCTTCACCAAAGTTAGTGACCTCATCGCTGATGCTGAAGTCGACTATGCGAGTGGAGCGATCGTGCTAAGATTCGATAAAGATAAACTCGCTGAAAGAGACTGCACACTTCAAGAGGTTAAGAAGGTAATTGAGGGTGGTAAGCGGAAGGTTGAGGTTGATGAGGCTAACCTCACCTTAATGGTCTATCTAACGGGGCTCGACCTAATAGGTTTGAATATACAGTTGGATAAGATATTGAATATGAAGGTCAAAGGAATACCTAATGTTAACAGAGTTACGGTTGAGAAGGAGGGTGATGAGTGGTTCATAAGAACTTCAGGCTCAAACTTTTCTAAGACACTCAAAGTTGAGGGCGTAGACCGTAGAAGAACTATAACCAACAACATCTTTGAGATAGCGACAGTACTCGGCATAGAGGCTGCTAGAACAGCGCTAGTAAAGGAAATAATGAGCACATTAGATGAACAAGGGCTTGAAGTCGATATTAGGCACATATACCTAATCGCTGATTTAATGACAGCTAAGGGAGAGGTTCAGCAAATAGGAAGACACGGCGTAGCTGGGACAAAGACGAGCGTACTCGCCAGAGCAGCCTTCGAAATAACAGTCCCAACATTGGCTGAGGCCGCGGTTAAAGGCGAAGTGGATGAGCTTAAAGGCGTGACCGAAAACGTAATAGTAGGTCTGCCCATACCAGTTGGTACAGGTATGGTGGATCTATACATGCAAGGTTGATCAACTATGAACAAGAGGGAACTCGGCCAAATACTATCAAAAGTTGTCAAGACGGGTAAATGTGTCATAGGGCTTAGAGAGGTTCAGAAATCAGTTCGGGGCTCCAAGATAGTTGTCTATTCAACAAAAATACCTCAAGATAAAATCAAGCAGTTGATCGAAGCCTGTCGTGCCGCGAACGTCCCAACATTTGCTTATGATGGAACATCGTTTGAATTGGGTACTCTATGCGGTAAAAGGTTCAGAGTCTCTGCATTGGCTATTAAAGCGGCTGGAGACACTGATATTACACCGTTATTGAATGAGGCGGTGCAGCCGAGTTATGCTTAAATTCCTCTCTATAGAAGGTATACTCTTGAGTTAAGGTAGTGAAGATGGGGCTATGGGTACGCAAAGAATCAAACTAACTTCAGAAGAATTGGGGTTGATGTCGCTCTTCCAGAGCGTTTCGGGTGCTGGTGTCAGAGACTGCGTTATAGATGAGAAGAACGGAAGAGTGATTTACGTAGTAAACCAAGGAGAGATGGGGCGAGCTATAGGCAAGAACGGTATAGTGGTTAAAACGCTTCAGCGTTTAGTCGGTAAGCCTGTGGAGCTCGTTGAATACTCTGACGACCCGAAGACCTTCATAAAGAACGCCCTTGACCCGAAGTATGTTCTTGATGTCCGCCTAACAGAGAAGCTTGACGGATCTAAGATCGCTGTAGTGGTTGTCGATGCTAAGAAGAAGAGCGCAGTCGTAGGTAGAAATGGGAAGAATGCTGAGAAGGCGAGGCTCCTAGCTAAACGCTATTTCGAGATAGCAAACGTCCACATAGTTTCCCAATAGACAAACTTTATTCAGAATCCAGGAAAAGTCGTCTGCCTTCCTTTAACGAGTGTTCTACAAGTTTAACCATAGCGCCAGAAAGGTCTAAGTATCTAAGGGCATAAAGGTCCTGCTTAAGCCACT
This sequence comes from uncultured Nitrosopumilales archaeon, assembly GCA_964421575.1. Classification (GTDB taxonomy): domain Archaea; phylum Thermoproteota; class Nitrososphaeria; order Nitrososphaerales; family JAAOZN01; genus JAAOZN01. The sequence goes on along the minus strand of CAYQXI010000020.1, from coordinate 1,967 downwards.
TCTCTATATTATCATATCTTTTTTCGTCATAAGCTCTAGCTACCTCTTCACCGTGCTCTTCAAGTGGAGGAGCATTATTGCAGCTCAACTTATCTCTGATTAACTGGATTATTTTAGCCAATCTTAGGCCTTTAAACGCAAAGTTGTTAGCCAAGAGTAAGAGTTGAAAGAGGTCAACTGTAAACATATTGTGCCATAGCTGATTTAACTTGCTCAAATCTTCTTCAAATTTAACGCCTTTCTGGATTAGAAGCGGGATATCCATTCTTAGGATATTAAAACCAACTACAACGATAAACCTGGCTCCATTCGTAAGTAGTTTCTTAAGATAGCTGTAAAAGGTCTTAATAACTTCTTCTTCAGCACCCAGTTCCCATTCTGTGAATAACAATTCCTTAACGGGCTGATTCAAGTTATCTTGCGTGTAAGGTGTAAAGTCTTCAAGTAAACCTATAGCTATTACTTTCTCGTTTACAAACGCATCCTCTTTTCGCTGCCTATATGTTTCAACATCTAGATATATTCTCACCAAGCTAGCTCTCCCACCTCTTCCTAGCAACTCTAAGAATAACTCTTACATTATCCTCATGAGTTGGATATAACATATGTGCTATAGCTGTTACCCTCGAAAAGTTTTCTCTTAGAAAGTTTAGCCCTCCCCAGCTATCAAACTCATTCGGCATAGATCTATAGAGTATTTTACATATATCTTCTTGACGTTTCAAGTGAAGCCAATTAAGGTATTCAGTCATCTTGTTTAGGTCTTCTTTAGCCTTTTCATCACCCTCAGCAACTTTCCTTCTAAGTTCAGAGTAGGCCCTCCAAAAAGCAGACGGCACGTCCAAAGAGACTTGACGCATAGGTTTTTCCACGTCTTCTAATTCATACTTCGCCATAGCGTATACTAATGGTAGAGGTTTAGCAGGTTCTATCTGCTTTACCATCATTTTTTCACAGAATTTTCTGTACCCACATCGACCACAAACCGATGAGACTCGTCTAACATCTGGTAACACTCTGTTCACCAAAGCTGCTCTCTTAATCTTCCAGATCTCAACTGCGACATCTCTAAAGTTTGGTATAGGTTCTAGAACTTCCTTAACAACACCTTGCCTAGGTAGCACTATAAGAGACGTTACAGGAGTAGGTAATGCCCTTCCCAGCCACACAGAATCTCCCAGCTCTTGATCCGCTAGAAGAGAATTATAGTACAGTAGGTCATCCTTCGCTCCTTGTATCGCTCTGCTTAAGTCCGCTACGTTTTTGACTTCCAACAACATATGGCCTTTCTCCGTCTCAACCTGATAGTCTGGAAAACCTAGAGAGCAGGTATCTCGGTTCCTCAACACGGGTTTATAGACAGCCAGCACCTTCGGAACTTTATCTAACATACTCTTCAGAATATTTAGGAAACCCTTCTTCATTTCCTCCTTATACGACTCTAGATTAAAATCAGAAAATGAGAAAGAGGTTCCCTTTATCTTACCAAACGTTTCTTCAATTGTGGATTCGACGAGTGGGTCAATATTCCTCCTCAGATTTTCATCTTCAATTTCAATATGAGCTTCTTCCACTGTGCTTAACGTTTCTATAATCATCTCTATAGCCCCTCTTACATCCCCACTCCTCTTCTCATAGACCTCTACATACTCGCCTGCAGAACGCTCAGTCTGCAAACTCGCTATAATCTCTAAAACCTGCTCGGTAAGCTTTTCACCAGATACGCCTATAGTATGGGAGAGCGGAAGTCTAAAGGTGGACTTTCCCTCCCTAACCTTAACACCTAAACATTTGAATGCAAGCTTCCTTGGACAGGTTAAGTATAGTTTGAAATCCTCCCGAGAAGCTGTAAAGCTCATGTGGAAAGCCTTCCCCTTTATTTAATTTACTCAAGGGTTATTATGTTTTTTATGTCTAATTTAAACGTGGCAATGTTTGCACAATAATCGAATATAAAAATCATCGAG